>JAVBKE010000049.1:0-3626 GCA_031554185.1 Caryophanales bacterium | reverse complement strand
ATATGTTAGTATGATTGGTTGTTCACTTGTTTGTTGCGAAGGAGGCCCATAGGCATTAATCACATCCTCTTTTGTTGAGCCAAGCGTAATACCTTGTGCTAATTTCAGTGAAGGAAGCTTGTCATGATCAGCAAAACTTGTATTAACACCACCCACCTGACAGTCCTTCATTGCCTTAACTTCTTTACCTGTATTAACTATTTCTAAAGAAATTTCATGGTCTTCTTTTTTGAACACCATCCCTAGGCTATATTGTGTAGGCTCAAGTTTTCTTTTGTTTTCCAGCCGTCTTTTTCAAAAGTTGAATAGTCGGCTGGTAATTGATAAACTTTATGATCCAATTCCACTTGGTAGTCTGTTAAATGATCAGAAAGCGTTGGACCTGCAACTGACTTTTCATTACTCTCATTATCAGCTTTATTCCCACAGCCAGGGCTCACAAGAACGAGTGTTAGGGCTAGAAATGCCGCATTTTTTCTATTGATCAATTTCAACGAAATACCTCCAATTTTCTGATCGAAATTTTTTCATTAATAAATATCGTCTTATTACAATTTACATTAGTCTCAGTTAGTCTCAGTTCGTGTAACCTTTATTTTCTTCAAAAAAGCTCACCTTATTCATTATCGTTTCTGAAGAACCTTAAAACTAAAAGCCTGTTCAGGTCACAAATGAATCAATTGCACCTGAACAGGTTTTTTTTGACCATATTATTTATCGCCGGACGCCTTTAGTACGTGGTATAACTGGTTGCCCTTCTTTCTCTCCTTCATGGATTTCTTTCCCCTCACTAGGATTAGCTACAAATGTTACGGGTACCTGAACCAGCGTTTGCTCCGCTTCATCGTCAATAATGACCATTGTAATTTCCCTTACACCTTGCCTACTTGAATCAAATTGTTGTTTATTCTGAAACGCCACATGTACCGGTCCTCCGTCTGGATCATGCTCACCCTCAACAAGGTCTGCTGGATCTATCGTGCTCACACTAATTCCTATTTGATATTTTAAACCTTGCTTTGCCGTGCCTACTGGTGCTGTCGTGAAAGTTACAATGACTGGCACTTCCGTCACTGTCCCTTCATCATCTGTCAACACAATCGAGACATCTTGCGGGCCAGGCAAAGCAGAATTGATTTTGGCTTTATCCTTGAATGTCACAACTACTTCACCACCATCTGGATCCAATACATTAGTCACCAAATCTGTTGGCTCAATTGTTTCAACATTATAATGAATTGGGTACTTACTATTTTGGACAGGATTTCCTGTCGGATCTGTTATAAAGGTGATTGTTGAAATCACCTCAACCGGTAATCCAGTAGTACTTCTTTCTTCTCCACTAGCTTTCGGGACAAGGTCATCGTCAATCAGAAGGAGTACAACTTGTTGCGGACCTGGCCTCGATGAGTCTATTGAATCTGGATCTTGAAATGTGACTGTGACAGTTCCGCCATCTGGGTCATATTCATCGACAAGATCGGCTGGATTGATCATTAAAACATCCATACCAACTGGATATTTGATATTTTCTACCGGGATACCCACCGGATCCGTTATAAACGTAATTGTGACAGTTAGACTCAGTTCTGCCGCTTCATTATCAACTACTAGCAACTCGGCCTCTTGCGGTCCTGGGACTGATGTGTTAATCGCTGTTTTATCCTTGAATAGAACGATAACAACACCACCATCTGGATCCACTTCATCGTTTACTAAGTCTGCTGCTACAATTGTATCCACATCGGTTCCTACTGGATACTTGGCACCAATAGCTGCCGTCCCTACTGGTCCCGTTGTAAACGTAACGATTGTTGTAATCTCTTTCGTCTTCATTTCGTCATCCGTAAGGATTGTGATAATGCTCTGTGGACCTGGTATTGATGTGTCTATCTTTGATTTATCCTTAAAAACGATCAAGACTTGCCCGCCATCTGGATCCATTTCATTTCTCACAAGATCTGCTGGAATAATTGTATCCACATCGGTTCCTACAGGGTATTTGACACCCCATTCAGCCATACCTACTGGGCCAGTTGTAAAGTGGACACTTGTTGTCACCTCTGTTGTTGCTCCTTCATCATCAGTAATCACGACAATGATTTCTTGGTACCCAGAAATGGTGGTATTAATACTGGACTTGTCCTTAAATGTAACGGTTACGCTTCCGCCATCTGGATCTTGTTCATCTTTCACTAAATCAGCTGGAACGATCTCATCCACATTGATTCTGACTGGGTATTCCAGATCAGTTTCTGGTGTTCCTATCGGATCTGCTGTAAACAAGACAGTTGTTGTCACCTCTGCTTTAGTTCCCTCATCATCCAGTATGACTACGACAATCGCTTGCGGACCTGGTATTGATGTGTTAACTTCATTGATATTTTTAAAGCTTACACTAACACTACCTCCATCTGGGTCAAGTTCATTTTCAACAAGATCTGAAGGAATGATGGTATTCACATTCGTTCCTACTGGATATTTTACGTTCGCCGCAGCAGTACCTGTAGGCGCCGTTGTAAATAGGATTGAAACAGTTATTTCTGTTGTTGCACCTTCGTCATCCGTAATGACCAATCCAACATTTTGCGGGCCAGGAATGGATGAGTTAATGGAGGTCTTGTCTTTAAATGAAACACTAACTATTCCTCCATCTGGATCAAGCTCATCTTTGATTAAATCTGCTGGAACAATTAAGTCCACATTGGTTCCTACTGGATATTTGATTCCCTGTTCTGCTATACCAGTCGGCCCAGTTGTAAAGTTTACGTTTGTTGTTATTTCAGTAGTCGTTCCCTCATCATCTGTTAATACCAGTACAATATCCTGCGGACCCGGTATTGTCGTATTCACTGCGACTGGATTTTTGATTGTTACAGTGACGCCCCCTCCGTCTGGGTCCAGCTCATCTTTAACCAGATCTGCTGGAATAATTGTCGCTAGATCCGTTCCTACTGGATATTTAATCCCTTGTTCTGCAGTACCTGTAGGCGCTGCCGTAAAGTTCACTGACGTTATCACTTCCGTTGTAGTGCCTTCATCATCTGTAATCACCAGCACAATATTTTGTGGTCCTGGTATGGCGGTGTTCACTGAACCTGGATTTTTGATCGTTACTGTGACGGCTCCTCCATCTGGATCTAGCTCATCTTTGACCAAGTCTGCTGGTATGATTGTTGCTATATCTGTGCCTACTGGATATTTAATCCCCTGTTCTGGACTAGCTGTCGGCACCGTTGTAAAGTTCACCGATGTTGTCACTTCTAGCATTGTCCCCTCATCATCGGTCAGCACTAGTACAATATCCTGAGGGCCAGGTGTTGCCGTATTTACAGTACCTGGATTTTTGATTGTTACTGTGACAGCTCCCCCGTCTGGATCCAGTTCATCTTTAATCAGATCTGCTGGTATGATTGTTGCTACATCCGTTCCAACTGGATAACTGATTCCTTGTTCCGCTGTACCTGTTGGGCCCGTCGTAAAGTTCACCGATGTTATGACTTCAGTTGTAGTTCCTTCATCATCCGTAATCACTAATACAATATCCTGAGGGCCAGGAACTGTTGTATTCACTGCACCTTGATTTTTAAATGTGACGGTTACTGCACCGCCATCTGGATCTATTT
>JAVBKE010000189.1:0-5021 GCA_031554185.1 Caryophanales bacterium | reverse complement strand
TTGATGCTTTGCAAGTTGCAAATGGTGAAAAGTGTTCATGTCCTGGTTGTGGTGTGGTTTTGCTTTTCCACAAGGGTACATTAACTGAATTTGATCCAAATAATGCTGATGAAGCCGAAAAAATGATTACGTATCAAAAATCACGTGATCTGATGATACGTGCTGTTGAAAATGATAAACGTGATCTAGCACAGGCAGAAGCAGCCAAAACCCAGTTAGACGAACTTGGTAGCAGTCCAGCAAGGGTGCCAAATGCCGCACAGATTGAACAGGCCAATGAAGCTGTTATGACATCTCAGGCAGCCTTAAAAGAAGCACAAAATGCTTTACAAGCCATTAGAAACAGCCAAAAAGAAGCATCAAGCGCAGGTGATAAAACCGGAAAAGCGGCAGCTTACCACCAAGATGTTATTGAATGGACAGCCATTGCAGATGCCTTGGCTCCGGATGGCATTCAAAACGAGCTTTTATTAGAGGCTCTTGATCCCTTCAATAATCAACTTAGTTTGAATAGTGATTTTGCTGGATGGGAAAGAGTTTCTATTGATGGTGACATGGTGCTTAAATTTGGTGATCGTCACTACAACTTACTTTCCGAATCCGAAAAATGGCGTGTTGACTGCATTGTCACCTTAACCATATCTATATTGTCAGGTTTGGGCGTGACTATGTTTGATCGATTTGATGTCCTAGATTTACCCAGTCGCAGCCAATTCATTACACTAATGGTGCATCTAACAAATCTTGATGTAATCAATACAGCCATTGTGTGTGGCACTCTCAAAGCCAAGCCCTTAACACTACCGCCATCAATCACAGTCTATTGGCTTGAAGATGGCGTTTTCATTTGAAGGGATAAACCATGAAGAAATTTACATTTGAAGGTGATGCAGAAATATTGCATCTAAACACCAGAAAAGAAGGGGCAGAAGAAGCCAAAGAACTTGCCGTTGATGTGAAGTTTAGAGCTGTGGCTGAACGAATATACATCGGGTTCTTTGATGAGTTACTTGATGGCATCCTTTATACAGATGTTGGTGCCGTGCGTAATCAGATGTTTGGACCAATACCTATGAAACACGAATTTGACGAATATAAATTGTCAATTCTTGGTTCTACTCACTTTGGTATTCGGTTAAAAAAATTCTCTCTTGAACCGATTGATGGTGGAAAAGTGGCAATAGTCTTTCAGGCCAGCTTCAAGCCATCTGGTTCAGAAGTTGCTCAGATGGCTGAATACCTTCAGGACGGTATAGAAATCAGGCTGGAACCATCAAGTGAAGAACTTGATTTAGATGGGGCTAGCCTCGCTCCTAGCTTTGACAATCTTTCTGATGATGAGCTTTATTCTGTTGCAATCCAGTACGTGGTTGAACAAAACAAAGCTTCTATTTCAGCAATACAGCGTCAGCTTCGAATTGGTTATAACCGTGCTGCACGTTTTATTGAGCAGATGGAAGCTACCGGTATTGTTAGTCCTATGGATAATTCCGGACATCGTCAGGTTTTAAAAGGGGCTATGTGATGATTGAACATGTTGAAATTCGCCACGCGCACATTTGCGGTGGCTTGGGTGGTGGTGGCAAAGGATTTAATAAAGCCACCCCTCGAGTGGGGAACATGGTCGGGGAAATGCGTTGTTTAGGTAGCGTAGATGTTGATCCGGCAGGGTGTCGGGATTTTGAGAAGTTGACCGGCACACCAGCCACATTAATGGATCTATTTGATCGCAGCCAATACATTGATTTTCACGGATACGAACCACCTTCAGGATGGATTGAAGCCACACCAGCAGATCTACGCCGTGCCTTTCGTGATGAACATCCACATATTATTTTTACATCAACACCATGCAAGGGCTTATCTGGCCTAATGTCTGAAAACAAATCAAAAACAGATAAATACCAAGCATTAAACAGATTAACGTTACGTGCGATGTTTTTGTCATTAGAAGCCTATAAAGATGATCCTGTTGAATTATATGTTTTTGAAAATGTGCCACGTATCGCCACTCGAGGTCGTTATTTACTTGATCAAATTATTGCCTTACTTCATCAATATGGTTATGCGGTGGCTGAAACCAATCATGATTGTGGTGAAATAGGTGGACTGGCACAAAGTAGAAAACGTTTTTTACTTGTCGCGCGACATATGGAAAAAGTGCCAGCTTTTCTCTATGAGCCTGAAAAACGCAACCTTCAATCTATTGGCTCTATTCTGGAACGTATGCCGATGCCAGGGGATTTAGCTGGTGGGCCAATGCACCGTTTACCATCATTACAGTGGAAAACGTGGCTACGTCTCGCGTTTGTTGAAGCAGGTAAGGACTGGCGGAGCCTCAATCAATTGGCTGTTGATAATGGCCATCTACGTGATTTTTTAGTGGTACCCGAATATCACAACGGCTATATGGGGGTAAGAAAGTGGGATGAAACCAGTGGCACCATAACTGGTAGATCATCACCTTCAAACGGTTCATTTTCAATCGCTGATCCGAGAACAGGGTATTCCAACGCAGCGCACCAAAATATTTATCGAATAACTCCGTGGGATTCTCACAGTAAAACCATCACAGGTGCAACACATACTGCTGGAGGTGCTTTATCTGTTGCTGATCCTCGCTGTGAATCGACCAAACACAATAACTGTTTTCGTGTGGTGCCTTGGGATAGAACTGCTGGCACGGTCACTGGTGGTGGTCATCCAAGTGCCGGTGGTCAAAGTGTGGCTGATCCGCGCAGGACTGGGCCTTGTTTTGGTAAATATGCAGTCACACCTTGGGACAGTTCATCGGGTACCGTAATCGCGGGCAGTACCACCGGACAAGGTGCCTTTGCTGTTGCTGATCCACGTACCAATTTAAACCGCACACAGGGTGATCATTATTTGACAGCCGGTCATTATGGTGTGGCTCATTGGGATCAAACATCGGGAGCGGTATCAGCATCTGCATGTCACGACAATGGTCATTGGAGTGTGGCCGATAAAAGGCTGCCTGAACTAGCCATAAACGCTGAATCTATGCCATCACCAACCGATAAGCTGCAATGTGTGATTAGGTCAATTGATGGTACTTGGCATCGTCCTTTTACAACGCTTGAACTAGCAGCTCTTCAATCACTGATTGAGCCAGAAGAGTATTTGGAACTGGATGGACTTAGTGATCAAGCTTGGCGTGAACGCATTGGCAATGCAGTACCACCAGAAGCAGCAAGGGCAATTGCAGAAGTTATGGGTACCACTCTTTTACTTTCTTGGAGTGGTGAAACATTTGTACTGTCATCAACCCCTGTATGGGTACAGCCAATCGCTGTAGCCCTTTCGGTGTCACAAGGCATAGCGCAGTAGTTATTTAAAAAAGGAAAAATCAGCATGAATATAGTAGAAAAATTGAAAATAGATGTTTTAGTGTTTATTAAGAAAAACCCTAAAGTAACCAGATCAGAAATATCTCAGGGACTTAGAATAAATATGGCAGCAGTAGAAAAAGCTACTGCTACTCTTTACGATGAAAATCGTTTAATTTTTGAACAAATAAATAAAACTTTCACCATTCATCCTGATTATGATTGGGTTGATTTGGTTTCCGAAGAAGACATAGGAGAAAAGCCATTAAAGCCAATCCTTCAACGCCGAAAGCCCTATACACCCAATAAAATGCAGGGCTTTAAATCACAGAATGGCAAGGTAACGGTATTTTTAGAACGGCGATGCCAAGCAAAAAGCGTTACGTTTAATAAAGAGCAGCTTTTAAATATGCTTTCTTCTTGCAATTAATTTACTTTTAAAGGAAAAAATATCATGGAATTATTTCAAAAAATCGAAAACCCAAGAGACATTCGTAAAAAAACCGGAATGAACCAAACTGAGTTTTGGGGAGCAATCGGGGTTACTCAGTCAGGCGGTTGTCGCTATGAAAAAGGGCGCAACATGCCAAAACCAGTGCGTGAGCTATTGCGCTTGGTTCATGTTGAAAAACTGGATTTAGCCAAAGTAAACCGGATTGATCTAGAAATTGCTTTGCTTCTGAAAGCAAAGGATCCGGATCTATACAAAGAATTAAAAAGACAGGCGAAAAAGTAAAAATTACAGTATGTGTAAATCTGTAATTCCAGTAATCAGGCCCACAAATAATGTGGGCCTTTTCTTTTTGAGGTGATATATGGCGAAACTTAATGCACTTAGGTATCACGGCGGAAAGTGGATGCTGGCACCTTGGATCATCAGTCATTTTCCTGCACATCGTACTTATATTGAACCATTTGGTGGAGCTGCTGGTGTATTGCTCAGAAAACCTAGATCATATGCTGAAATTTATAATGATCTTGATGGCGGAATTGTTAATTTTTTTAAAGTAATACGTGATCCTGTCACCAGGTCACAATTAAGAGAATCACTGTCTTTGACACCTTATGCCAGAAATGAGTTCTATCTAGCGTACGCAACATGTGAATCATTAGATTCAATCGAACAAGCCAGACGGTTGGTTGTACGTGCTCAAATGTCCTTTGGTTCTTCTGGTGCCTCACGTAAAGATAAAAGTGGTTTCAGGACTAGCACGAATCGTGCTTCTAACACCCCTTATCACTTATGGGCTAAATTTCCTGATTCAATTTCTGAGTTTGGGAAACGGTTTGCAGGTGTGTTAATTGAAAACCGTCCAGCAATTCAAGTTATGTCGGCCAATGATGCAGTAGACACGTTGCACTATGTTGATCCACCTTATGTATTCAGTACAAGGACATCAAATCCAGAATTAAAAAACTCATACGCACACGAAATGAATGATTCTGCTCATGAAGAGCTGCTCACCAGCTTATTAGATTTGAAGGGCAATGTTGTACTAAGTGGATATGAAAATGAAATGTATAACGACATTCTGGCCAACTGGAAAAAAGTAGAAAAAGAACACTATGCCTCAGGTCAAAACGGTGGATCAAAACGCCTCGAGATCCTTTGGATTAAAACCAATGCCCCACAGGGGCTTTTTTAATGGACAAACGTAATGGACGAAAAATTAT
>JAVBKE010000105.1:0-14885 GCA_031554185.1 Caryophanales bacterium | reverse complement strand
GAGGTGGCTCATGAATCTGTGAGAGGGAACATCATTTTATAAGGATATTCAGCCTGCTACTAGCTTTGCTGAGCAAGTTTCTTTGTTGATTTCAAGAGGGCTTATTGTTGATGATGTAGATGAAGTGAAGCAATTCTTATCAATGTATAACTACTCGAAGTTACTGGCTATCTACATCAATTTAAGGCAAAAGATGATAATTACATATCAGATCTAACTTTTAAAAAAATAAAGTCCATTGTTGAATTTGATAGAAACCTAAGGAATATTTTGATGCTTTCAATTGGAATAGGTGAAAACACAGTTAAAACAAAACTAGCGTATCAGTTAGCCCATAGTATCGGCCCTGTTGGTTATTTAGAGGCTAGCAATTTTAGGAATCATTATGATCATAATAATTTTATGGATATTTTTAATAAAAGTTTAAGTCTCAATAAAGATAAACTACCTTCAATAAAGCACAGCCTAAAAGAGTACGGAAAGTTGCCTATATGGGTAGCAACACAAATTATCTCATTGGGGTGTATTCATAAAATTTTTAACAGGTACAAATCAATATAAGCAATATCAAATTATTGCCCTCATTCACATGTTCATATGAAATTATCACTCAAAGTGAATCATACTATTGTATTTTAAAGAAAGGTTCGCTACAATTAACTCAACAATTAAATACCTAAACATTAAGTGCCCGCAAGGGATAATAGGGAAGTTGACTTATCATAGAATAAGATCACACAGCCCCCGCTACTGTAGACAGGATGAACAGATCACAATTTCCACTGGCTTTTTGCTGGGAAGGAGGTCTTAGTAAGATGAATGTCGAGTCAGGAAACCTGCTTAATGGATAATTGCTTATTTTTCGGAGGGAAAAAGTGAGGAGGACCATATGAATAGAATGATCTGATCCCTTTGTGAATGATAGCAAAGGGTTTTTATATGCCTTGAAAAAACTGGGAGGTAAAGAAATGTTTAAGAAGAGAAGTGTGATTAGTTTCATATTGATATTACTGATGATTTTTACAACAGGCTGTGGTCAGCCTGAAGAACAGACGACAAAAAAATCAGATGAAAATAATGATTATTCGGTAACTGTTACGGATGGATTAGGCAAGGAAGTGACTTTTACAGAGGAGCCAAAAGAGATCATTTCAGTGATTCCAAGTAGCACGGAGATTATTTACGCACTAGGCGAAGGGGATCGAATTGTCGGGGTCTCCGATTATGATAACTATCCTGAAGAGGTAACGGAAAAAACAAAGTATGGTAGCATGGATTTGAATATTGAAGGCATGTTAGCAGCTAATCCTGATATGATTATTTTGTCAGCTACACAGGCGACAAAGTATGAGTCCTTTAAGCCTCAATTCGAAGAAGCTGGTATAGAAATATTTGTCTCTGATGATAATGCTACGACTTTCGAGGGAACCTATGAGAGTATTAAAACGCATGGAGAAGTGCTACAAGTAAAAGATAAGGCAGACGAAATAGTCACTTCAATGAAAGATGCAGTAGATGAAATCAGTCAAAAAGCGGATGATCTTGATGTGGAGTCACCAAAAGTATGGGTTGAAATTTCACCAAGTCCTGAGATTTATACAGCTGGAAAAGGGACATTTATTGATGAAATGTTAACAATGATTAATGCTGAAAATGTGGCAAAAGATGTTGATGGTTGGGCAAAAATGAGTGATGAACTTGTTGTTGCTGCCAATCCTGATGTCATCATCACAACATATGGTAGTTATTCAGAAGACCCAGTCAAACAAGTGGCAACAAGACCAGGTTGGGAGAATACAAACGCAGTGAAGAATGGGCAAGTGTATGATCTCAATAATGATACATTATCTCGCCCTGGTCCAAGACTTGTTGATGGACTGAATGATTTATTTGCTGCAGTCTATCCTGACGCTAAGTAAAAGCAGCATTAGAAGATGCCCTGAAAAATTAGGAATGATCTGTGTCTTTCAGACAAATTTGCTACAGCTATCACAACCGATAATGTCACCATGAATAAAGGTAAAAAAGTAATTGTCCATTGTTTAGTATAATGGGCATTTACTTTTTTAGGATTTTTCTATATAGTGAGAATGGATAAATAGTATGAAGGAGGTGGAGGGTATGCCGGTCGAATATCATGTATACGCATGGATCATCGCTTACATACTTTTTGCAGTGCTTGTGTTCACACCAATCAAGCATGTTGCAGTACATATGATTCTACGTCTTGCTATGGTTGTCATCATCATTACTGGCCTTATTCTGACTTGGAGAGTCTTTGAAATTGAGCCTTTTTGGGTTACAGTTAAATTAGTTCTTGGAATTGGAATTGTCGGGATGTTTGAAGTCATTATTGGTAAGCAAAAGCGTAAAGAAAGTACTAAGATGTCATGGATTTTGATGGCTGTACTTACTGCAGGTGTATTTTTTCTTGGTTATGTCACATTGCCATTATAAGACTAGATACCATCGCCAGAGTATGATACAATAGACTCTGCGATGAGCTGATTTGCATAAGTCGAAAATCGTGTCCTTTTTGGACAAGTAGTATGTGGAGTACTGATTTTCGCCGCAATACGCATAACGACTGCTACGGCAGTCGTTTTTTTAATGCCTCAAAGCAGCAAAGATTGCAAAATCACAGAATTTCAGGCAAAATAGAACCAAGTTTTCTATTATTGCAATTGAATAGCAAAGCAATTGTATGCTGAGGGGGTGCAAACAATGATTAATAAATATAGAATCTTTCTAAAAGTGGTTGAGCGTGGTAGCTTAACAAAAGCAGGCAAGGAACTTGAGCTGACACAGTCAGCTGTGAGTCATGCGATTGCGAACTTAGAAAAAGAGTTTGGTTTTTCATTATTTACTAGAAGTCGAGCAGGAATTGAGCTTAGCCAAAACGGCGAGCGGGTACTTCGCTATATTGAAGCGATCATCCAAATCAACGAGAGCATGATTCAGGAAATTGCTGACATGAATAGCCTTGATCTTGGATCGATCAAAATAGGTAGCTCTCAGGCGATTTCCGAGCGCTGGTTACCAGGCATTATCACAAAATTCTCGGAACAATATCCAACTATCCACTTACAAGTAATTGAGGCAAGCAACAAGGAGCTCGAGGCACTAACACTTGAAGGAAAACTAGATTTTTCATTTATTTACTTGCCCACTTCGTCACAATTAGAAACACTCAATCTCATTAGTGATCGTTCCTATATCATTTCAAATGTATCGCAAGCAGACCTATTTAAACCTGCACCCAATCAGCTCATTATTCCAAACTGCTACTCTCCGCAGGAAATGAATCAGTTTACCAAGATCACTGGGCTTGAACGTTCTCGGGTATTTGAAGTAGATAACCTATACTCAATCATCGGGCTGGTAAAAAATAATCTTTGTCAGGCAATCTTGCCAGAATTATTCGTCAAACAACTAGATGACCACTTACTCAAAACAGAACTACCAAACTCAGAGAGAGCCATCGCCATCGCAACCCGATCAGTGAAAAATCTTTCACTAGCTTCGGAAAAATTTATTGCGATTACCTCACTCTGGCTAAACGAACACCATGCACAGGGGATGGGGATTGATGATGAAATCCATTCATAACAGGGCTAAGTATAAGAGATGATGATGATCAACGTTGAGACTAATTTTCCAAAAATAGTCCAGCAATGATTGACAAATGAGAAATCATCGAATAAACTTATTCACAATAGTTAAACTGTGACGAAAGATCAGTAAGTTGATACCTTTTATCCAAGAGAGGGAGTATCTGCTGCAAACTCCTATAGAAGTTCAACTGAACCTGCTTTCTAGTTCTACCTTAATCGGTAGCGGTCATTCCGATATCATGTTGTTGAGAGTGTGAGGCATAATGATTGCTTCATGAATTAGGGTGGTACCGCCAGCTTTGGTCCCTTTGTGGGATTTTAGGGCTGTTTTTTTTATGTCCATGACACGCCAAATCTTCGATTTGGCAAGTGAACCCACGATACGTTAATCCGTGGAGCGGATTAACTAGTAGAATGCATGTCAAAACAGTCCGAACAGAGTGAGGTTACTTGTTCACAGCCTTGCATGCCAAAAGTGCTGTAATGCCCATGCCTTTAATTTTCACAACTATATTAAGATAAAATTTTAAAAATCATAAAGGAGATGTTTTAAATGGGAAAAGGCTCAAAAGAATTTGTTAAAGAAATCACTGCAATGGAAGACGATTTTCCACAATGGTATACCGATGTTGTACTGAAGTCTGAGCTTGTTGACTACGGTAGTGTACGCGGAACGATGATTATTCGTCCATATGGCTATGCGTTATGGGAGAACATCAAAAACGACTTAGATCGCCGGATCAAGGAAACAGACCATGAAAATGTATATATGCCTGTATTCATGACGGAAAGCCAATTACAACGGGAGAAAGACCATGTTGAAGGTTTTGCTCCTGAAGTGGCGTGGGTAACGCATGGTGGTCATGAAAAATTAGAGGAAAGGCTGCTTGTCAGACCGACTTCTGAATCAATTTTCTGTGAACATTTTGCTAAAATCATTCGATCGCATCGTGATTTACCAAAGCTGTATAACCAATGGGCAAACGTTGTACGTTGGGAAAAGACAACTAGACCATTCCTTCGCACAAGTGAATTTCTATGGCAAGAAGGACATACGGCACATGCCACGGCTGAGGAAGCTGACATTGAAACAAAAAAAATGCTAGATGTCTACGCTGATATATGTGCTGAAATGTTAGCGATTCCTGTCATCAAAGGACAAAAAACAGAAAAAGAAAAGTTTGCAGGGGCGAAAGCAACTTTCACTATTGAGAGCCTGATGCATGATGGAAAAGCGTTACAATCTGGAACGACGCATAACTTTGGTGATGGTTTCGCAAAAGCATTCAGTATTCAATATCAAAATAAAGAAGGCAAGGAAGAGCATGTTCATCAGACGTCATGGGGTTTCTCAACACGTATTATTGGTGGATTAATCATGGTTCACGGTGATAATCGCGGTTTAGTTTTGCCACCAAAAGTGGCGCCAGTTCAAGTTGTGATCGTGCCTATTGCCCAGCACAAAGAGGGCGTATTAGATTTTGCATACAACTTAAAAGACCAACTGGCTCAAGTCGCACGAGTCAAAATTGATGCAAGCGATAAAATGCCAGGCTGGAAGTTTAATGAATACGAAATGAAAGGTGTGCCAATTCGCCTAGAAGTGGGACCAAAAGACATTGAAAAAGGGCATGTTGTACTGGTTCGTCGTGATACAGGTGATAAAACTTTTGTTGCTATAGGGGACTTAGAACTAACAATCACACAAATGCTTGAAGATGTTCACAACGGTTTATATACCAAAGCTAAAGCACATTTAGACAGTTCAACACATACTGTGACCGAATGGGACGACTTCGCTGAAAAAGTCAAAACAGGTGGCTTTATTAAAGCGATGTGGTGTGGAGATACTACATGTGAAGAAGACATCAAAGAAAAAACAACAGCAACTTCTCGTTGTATTCCTTTCGAACAAGAAAAACTTGCTGACACATGCGTTTGTTGTGGCAAAAAAGCTGAAAAACTCGTTTATTGGGCAAGATCGTACTAAAAGTAAGCCAAAAATGCATTTTTTGCACGCAGGTTTAGTGTTACAATAATAAAGTCTAGTAAAAATATCTCAACATCAAGATTGGTGCCTAGCGTACCAATTTTGATGTTTACATGACTACACCTGTGGCATGTCGTAGGGGTAATAAAACCGAAATTTTTACACTTGGATAAAAAATACGTTAGGAAAGAAGGATTTAAAGTGATTGTTTTAGTCATTAATGCAGGAAGCTCATCTCTTAAATATCAATTAATTGATATGGACTCGAACATAGTGCTTGGCACGGGGATTTGTGAAAAGATAGGTTTGAAAGATTCATTTATTAAACATACAAGCGGTGACGCCGATTCTGTTAAAATAAGTACCTATATGCCTGATCATAACGTTTCAATGAAAGAAGTCATTAACCTATTGATTGATCCCAAAATTGGTGTCATTGCTTCTTTAGAAGAAATTACTGCTGTTGGACACCGGATTGTACATGGTGGGGAAAAATTCAAAGGCTCTGTTGTCATCGACGATGAAGTCATGAAAGTGATTGAGGAGTGCGTTGAAATCGCACCGCTTCATAATCCACCAAACATCGTTGGCATTAAGGCTTGTCAAGAAACAATTCCAGGTGTACCGATGGTCGCTGTTTTTGATACCGCTTTCCATCAGTCGATTCCAGAGCATGCATTTATCTATGGTTTGCCATATGAATACTATGAAAAGTACAAAGTAAGAAGATACGGTTTCCATGGCACATCTCATAAATATGTATCACAAAGAGTTGCTGAAGTGATGAACAGACCAGTTGAAGAATTAAAAATCGTCACTTGCCATTTAGGAAATGGTTCAAGCATTTGTGCGATAAAAAATGGGCGTTCAGTGGATACAAGTATGGGATTCACGCCACTTGAAGGTGTTCCAATGGGAACGAGAAGTGGTAGTATTGATCCTGCATTAGTTAAATATTTGATGGAAAAAGAAAATCTTACTATTTCTGAAGTAGATAGTCTTTTAAATAAACAATCTGGCGCACTGGGTATTTCTGGTATTAGCAGTGATTTTAGAGATATTGAGGATGCAGCAAATGCTGGAAACGCGCGTTGTAAACTAGCGCTCGATCTTTTCTGCTATCGTGTAAAACAATATATCGGTTCATATGCAGCAGCAATGGGCGGTTTAGATGCCGTTGTTTTTACAGCTGGTATTGGTGAAAATTCGCCAGAACTACGCGCACAAATCGTTGAAGAACTTGCATTCATGGGGATTAAAATCGACATGGATAAGAATGCTTGCAGAGGAAAAGAAGTCAATGTTAGTACTCTAGATGCAACAGTGCAAACATTCGTGATCCCAACAAAAGAAGAATTGATGATTGCAATGGATACTGTAAAAGTACTTGGTTAAAAGGTCAAGAATGTCTGATTTTAATTCGATTTTACAACAAACACGGAACCACTAATTCAACACAGTATTAAAAAAGCGCCGGCTGTGAGTTTTTCACACAGCCGGCGCTTTTTCTAGTGCTTCATGGTCCATTATTAGTTTTCTATACTATAGTTAGGTGATTCCTTTGTAATTTGAACATCATGTGGATGACTTTCTCGTAGTCCTGCGCTAGTAATTCTAATGAATTGACTATCTTCAATCAATGCTGGAATTGTCGCTGTGCCACAGTACCCCATACCTGCCCGTAAGCCGCCAACAAGCTGGAAAATCGTATCCTCAAGGGGACCTTTGTATGCGACACGACCTTCGATTCCTTCTGGAACCAGTTTTTTCGTTCCAGTTTGGAAATAGCGATCTTTACTACCACTTTCCATAGCTGATAGTGAACCCATACCGCGATAAACTTTGTACGTTCTTCCTTGATACAGCTCTGTTACACCGGGACTTTCATCACAACCTGCAAAAATACTACCGAGCATACAAACGTTTGCACCAGCGGCAATTGCTTTGGCGACATCACCAGAATATTTGATACCACCATCAGCAATCACAGGAATACCATAAGGTTTTGCCGCTTCCGAGCAGTCTACAATTGCAGTAATCTGCGGAACACCAATACCAGCAACAATCCTCGTTGTACAAATTGAACCAGGTCCAATTCCAACTTTTACTGCATCGGCACCAGCTTTAATTAAGTCAACAGTGGCCTCAGCAGTTGCGACATTCCCAGCAATCAATTGTAACCCAGGGAACTTTGTCTTGATTTGTTTAACCTTCTCGAGTACCCCAACAGAATGTCCATGGGCAGTGTCGATGATGACAACATCGACTTCCGCTTCTACAAGCGCAGCAATTCGCTCAAATACGTCTGCAGTAGCACCAACGGCTGCACCAACTAATAGTCTGCCTGATTGGTCTTTGGCGGAATTAGGATATTTGATCGTTTTTTCAATATCTTTGATCGTAATGAGCCCTTTTAATTGTCTGTTATCGTCTACAAGTGGCAGTTTTTCAATTTTATATTTTGTTAGGATATCTTTTGCTTGTTCGAGTGTAATACCTACAGAGGCTGTAATTAAATCTTCAGAGGTCATGACTTCAACAATTTTCTTTGTATGATCTGTTTCGAATCGAATATCACGGTTGGTGATAATCCCAACTAATTGATTATTTTCTTGGATAGGGACACCAGAAATGCGGTATTTACTCATCAAGGCTTTTGCTTCATGAACCTGATGATTGGGGGATAATGAGAAAGGATTTGTAATAACACCATGTTCAGAGCGTTTCACCTTGCCGACTTCGTCAGCTTGTTCGGTAATCGTCATATTTTTATGAATAATGCCAATGCCGCCTTGCCGCGCCATTGCGACCGCCATGCGCGATTCAGTGACTGTATCCATGCTTGCACTCATGATTGGCACATTCAACTCTATTTCTTTTGTTAAATATGTTTTGACACTGACTTCATGTGGTAGCACAGCAGATTTTGCTGGTACCAATAATACATCATCAAAAGTTAGACCCTCTTTAATAAACTTTGACATTCTTGCAACTCCTTTTTGGAAACACTGATTGTGAGAAACATACTCGTGTTTCCTTAGATATTTTTCTGATTAGTGTAGCAACTATTAGTTTCGAAGTCAATCAGAATCGGAGAAAAGAGTTGTTTTCCATCAGGTTATGCCCATAAAGCGTTTATTTAGATAAAAAATCGTAAATATTGAAACTTGTGCGAGTTTAGTAATTGCAATTTAATCCTTCTAGTACTTTCTCGCTCAGCCTTATATTTGTGAATAGTCAGTAAAAAAACTGTACAAAAGTTTGCACCGCGCGCTACGCTAAACTGCTGTTTTCACAAAGACAAGACTTCTGATATAATGAGCAAATAAAAAGTAATAACCAAAGGAGACCATTTTGAAAATTAATGAACTAATTTGTAATAATATTGATCATTTAAGTACAGAGATAAAGCTGGAAAACTCGATTGGTGTTGCCGGTTTGTCCGGTTCAGGGAAGACAACATTCTGCCAAGCCATTGGTGATGAGTCAAAGAAAAGGTTGGTTCTAACTTTGCCAAAATCAGAATACCAATACTTGTTTCCGGATTTACTAGACACGAATTTTAGTGCTGAAAAGATAGAGGAGATGCCACTAGTTTTATTTTTGGGTAAGTCATCGATTTCATCGAACCCACGTTCAACCATCGGTACCCATACGGGTAGTTTTACAGAGATCCGCACCTCGACTGCTCGTAAATATAATCTGTCACCCGAAGTCTTTTCTTTTAACAATGAACTAGGTTGGTGTCCAAAATGTAAAGGTAGAGGAACGAACAAGAACATTACTTGTGAAACTTGTAGTGGTAGCCGCTTTAATGAGAAAGTACTGGAATATTATCTGACAATTGATGGTGAACAATGGAACATTGCTGATCTTCATCATATCAGTGTTGAAAAGTGTCTTGAAATGAGCGAAGCGCTGGGGCTTAGTGAGCAGAAGCAACACTTATTATTAAATATTGCGAAAATGAATATTGGTTACTTGACGATCGATCGTATCATGGGCACATTGTCGGGTGGAGAACTGACACGCTTGTTCCTTGCGGAATTCATGGCAGCCTCGGATAACGCCGTGATTATCATCGATGAGATCTCCGTTGGTCTTGACCATAACACGCTGCGAACAATTCTTTCAGAAATTAAGACGCTTGGGCAGAACAATCAAATTTGGTTGATCGACCATTCTGACACAGTACTCGACTGTACAGATGAAAAGGTGTTTTTTGGACCAGGAAGCGGAACCGAGGGCGGTAAGATTGTTGAAGTATCACCAAGACCCGCACCAATTCTTTGTAAAAGAAACACTGAGCCACCGGCTACTTCATACCAATTCGCTGATTTATATTGCCGCAACATCGCTATCGACTCAATGATGTTACCAAAAAATAGACTGATTTCATTTACTGGGGAATCTGGCTGTGGTAAGTCAACATTGGTTAATGAGTGCATTGCCAAGGATTTTGTGACACGCTATCCGAAAGATCGATTGGTTCTTGTTGGACAGGATCGAAATCAATCGATTACAAGTCGCTCAACAATTGCAACTTTTTTGGATATTAAAAAAAGGTTAACAAAATTTGATGATGACATTTTTGAACGCTCAATCAAGGATATTTTAACTGAATTGCCAGAGGGTGAGATTACGCACAAGCGCTTATCACTTTTAAATAAATTGGGGTTAGGGTACTTAACATTATCACGTAAAACTCAATCACTATCAACCGGGGAATTTCAATGTGTTCACTTGGTTTCTGAGCTGTTTGCAGGAACTAAAAATCCACACACATTATTTATTTTCGATGAGCCATCAAAAGGGTTGTCACAAAATATTTTGAACCAGTTTATTGATAGTATCCGTGAAATCCTAGAAGACGAGTCCGTGACGATTTTCATGATCGAGCATAATAGCTATATGTTAGAAAGCTCTGACTATGTGGTTGACTTTGGTGCCAGAACAACAGCGCTTGTCAAAACGCTAGCTGTAGTGCCTTGTGAAGAATTTATGCATGGGCATAGTAGTCATGATGATATTAAAAGTATTCCAATTCATTCTACACTCAGAAAACAAAGTGGTGTTCAATACCTGAAGGAAGAAAATGAAGCGTATTTTGCTACTGCGATGAATAATTTTAAGGGTGGGGTGCTCAAAAGTCTTTCTCCATTAGCACGTTTGGTCTATGGGCAATTTGATGCAGATCAATTGACACCTGTGATTACACTTGATTTGGAAAAACATCTGTATAGTCAACACACGTTTGTGTTTGAACTTGCAGGCCTGATTAACCGGGTTGTTGCCTCACATCCTACAAACCTAGATACAAGGAGTTTTGATTTTTACAATCCTGAAAATCATTGTGCTTGCTGTTCTGGAAGACGCGTAATTGAAAAATTTGATATCAATGTGGCATTTAATGATCAGTCGGCTGCTTTCTGGGATGGGATGCTTCATCCAGAGATTATGAAAGTACTCAAATATTATCGCTATGAGAAGCTGGAGTTTATCTTTGGTGCACTGAAAGATGAGCTTGGCCTTGATATTAGTAAAAGTTATGTGGATATGTCTGAGGAAGAAAGAAAGCTGTTCCTTTATGGTTATTGGGAGAATTCATTCTACGATAAGGCAGGAAAGGCATCACGTAATTGGGTTGGCTTTAATTCGATTATCCAGATGTATATTTCGATATCAAAGGCAGATGTGAAAACAAAAATCAGGGACTCAAGGGAAATGACTGGGTGTCCGATTTGTAATGGTACCGTGCTTAAACACCATAAGAAACTACTGTATGGGACAACGGATATCCGTGAGTTGATTCATATGTCAATTAAACAAGTTGAAGTAATTGTTGGTGAATTGCCTATTTTAACAAGAATGAAAGCGATATTAGGTCCTGATGCTATATTGACAGAGGATGCCTCTGACTATCCGCGCGAGAAACAAGTGGCTCTAAAAATGCTTGAACTTGAGCAAAGTAGTTTTACGAATTTTGAATTTGTATTGCAAAATGCGTTGCCGTTCTGGGAAACAATTAAAACCAATATCGAGACAATTAGTGTAAACAATCAAGTGACGATTTGTGATTTTGATTCAATTGTTGAAACAAGAGAAGCGCTAATTGAGCAATTCTTTTCGAAAGGAAAGTTTAAAAAGTATGTCTATGTGTATGAAGCACTTGGTTATAAGAAAATCGTCACACAAATAAATAAGATAAAATCGAGTGAGCCATGTGAGTTCTGTAAGGGCAAGCGTGTGATTTCCGAGGATAATCTTTATGAAGGGGTCAATAAACTCTCCGTCCCTTGCGTCAGTTGCCATGCAAGTGGTGTTTCGCCTGTCGGTCTCACACAAGAGCTTGAGGGACAGACTGTTCTGACTTGGATTACTGGTTCTGTCAAAGATGTTGTGAGCGATGTCAGTGCTGAAATTGCTGATATTCCGCTTTATAGCAGAATCCGTGAGCTTAACAAGCGAGATTTGTCCGCCATCTATTTATGGCTCACAGCGCAGGGATAACAAGGCCCAGTGTAAAAAGACCAATTGATCCTCCTATGTAAAAATATTTTACAAGGGGGATTTTATATACCTTGAACATGTTTCGCTCCAAAAAACGAAAATTCTTCGAGCAGTCATACGAAGATTATGTTACTCTATAAGTCAGCACAACACAATCAAGTTTCCACTGTGCCTTTTATTGAAGGAAATCGCCAATATAAAAGTAGAAGGTAGCATACAAGAGAGGATCCGCATGAAAATACCTAAAAACGCTGTCAGCTTAATGGCCGCTATTTATATAAAAGTACTACCCAATGTTGCGAAGGAATTACAATATTGGAAAGAGCGTGCAAGCCAAATTCCGAATAAAGAGCTTAGAGAACAGGCGATTGCAAGCATTGAGCAAAAAACATTTCACTGTGAAGGCGGAGCAATCTTTGCTATTTTGGCAGGTGAGAAGCGAGAGGAATGTATTCGTTTTATTGTTGCTTACCAAACAATAAGCGATTACTTGGACAACCTCTGCGATCGCAGTACATCACTTGATCCAGCAGATTTTTCAGCCTTGCACGAATCCATGCGAGATACAGTTTCCATCGAGACAAGCTCGAAGAATTATTATCGTTTTCGAGAAGATCAGGATGATGGTGGCTACTTGCAAGAATTAGTTTCTGTTTGTCAGGAAATGCTACAAAAAAGCAAGTACCTTAAACAAATCAAACCTACATTACAAGTGCTTGCTGATCATTATTGTCATTTGCAAGTGCATAAACATGTTGCTTTGGAACATAGAGAGCAGCGCCTGATCACTTGGTTTGAAGAGAATAAGCAGGTTGTCCCAGCTATGACTTGGTACGAGTTTTCAGCTTGCACAGGGTCTACGCTTTGCATTTTTTGCCTTGTTGCCTACTCATTTCAAGACGAATTGTCTGATGAAGCTATCGAGAATATTTATAAAAGCTACTTTCCCTACGTGCAAGGTTTGCACATCCTACTCGATTATTTTATTGATCAAGGTGAAGATAAACTTGAGGGGGATCTGAATTTTTGTAGTTATTACGATTCAAATGATCATATGATTGAGCGACTCGAACATTTTATCGTTGAAGCGGATCGAAACATTCGAAACATCCCTGATCCAAAATTTCATTTAATGATTAATAAAGGATTGATCGGCATCTATCTTTCGGACCAGAAAATTGAACTGCAGCCTGGAATGAAAGAGATGGCACGACATTTGCTAAGTGTGACTGGTGGAATTTCACGTTTCTTTTACTACAACGGGAAAATTTATCGAAAGATTTCTCGTGGGTAGACATCAAAAACTTTACAAAAGGATGTTGAAAACAATCGCAAGGCATGCTACGATTTAATTGAGGTATTGGTAAACTTTACAAGCCTCAGTACGATTCGCATCAATCATACAACAGCTATCTTGAGTATCTTTACATATACACATCATTTCAGCTGAGGAGGAAAAGGCAATGAAAGGATTCGACAAAGTATTAGCAAGCATTGGAACAAACGGGGTAGAGGTTCGAACTTTTTTAGAAAAAGATTACTACCAAGTTGGAGAAATGATTCATGGTGTTGTCTGCATACAAGGTGGAAAGGTAGACCAGAAAATTGATTCCATTCATCTTGCGATTAAAACGACTTATTCTAAGCATGATCTAAGAGCTTACAGTGAATTGAGTAAGATTGAATTGTCTAAATCGTTCATCGCCAAAAAAGAGGACAATCTTAATTTTCATTTTTCCATTCCTGTCCCAGCGGCGGCACCAGTTACATTTGAAAGAAGAAATGTTTGGATTCAGACGATCTTAGATGTCAAATCCGCTATGGATCCGTTGGATATTGACTACATTGACGTAAAGCCAGGTCCACTTGCAGCCAGCATATTTGAGGCACTTGAAAGCCTTGGATTGATATTCGAATCAAGCACGCTGAATGCAGTGAATCGCAATAGCTCAATTGCATTGCCTTTTATTCAAGAAGTTCGATACCATGCCAATGCAAGTACCTTTTCAGAAAATGTTCATTCAGTAGATGTTGTTCTTGTCCCGACAATGGTAGATGAAATGATGATTTATCTTGAAATTAATCCAGAAGAAAATCACACTGAGGTGTTCTCAAGATCTTATAATGGAGACGATAATAATCATCTGAAGTTATCTGTTCGTACCACAGATGTTCCTGACATGAAACAGAAAATCAGATCGTTGTTAGAGATTTTTTAATTGTCGCTAAGTGTATGACCAAGACTATTTTGGCGTTCATCACTTATCTTCTGAATACTCGTTTGAAATCATCATCCTTTTTCTACTCGGGTGATGATTTTTTTAATGCCCAAATTCCTGCAAGTTTTATCGAGGCATGATGTAGGTAGCAAGCAGTAAGTGAAGATCAAAGAGACAACGACAATCAATACATTAATGCGGGAAATAAAGTATTTGAGAAAGCGGATATCATTACAGACGCATGTTGTTAGTTTGTATTAGCGCAGTTTCCTAGTGCAAGACTACTGCAAAAAAATGGGGGTGTGCGACTTCGCTTGGAAAGTGTTTCAGATTTGTGTCTTTTTTGTGACTAAAAATCAAACATTTCGTAATACGATTGAAATCAGTGCATGTCAGTGATACTGTAAATGGGCAGATTTTAAATTGCCCAAAAATTTAATGTATAGCAAAATCCAGCGTACTCAATCACAATGGAATTTAGTGTTGGTTATGCAAAATTAGGCTCTGGTAGTAGGAGGAATTTAATTTTCCTTCAAGATATTGCAGAGTTTT
>JAVBKE010000014.1:0-13470 GCA_031554185.1 Caryophanales bacterium | reverse complement strand
CTCTGGATCTCGTTTGATTCTCGCCATTGTGTTTCCCCTCATTTTCTTTTTCTCTCTTATATTATATATTTTTGGGTATTAAAAAACTGCATAAGTTTCTTTCGTTCTTGAAACTTACACAGTTTATATTACACACCCGTTGCTCCGTTTTATTTAATTGAATTTTAAAAACAAGTTTAAAACTTTTCGGACAAATTATGGACAGAACAGCATTTCCAAGTTAGAAAAGCCTTGTAAACCCCATGGATAAAGGGTTATCCAATGCTTCCCTCCATTTCGAATTTAATCAACCGATTCATCTCAACCGCATACTCCATAGGTAACTCCTTCGTAAACGGCTCAATAAATCCCATAACAATCATTTCAGTAGCTTCCTGCTCAGAAATCCCGCGAGACATCAGATAGAACAACTGCTCCTCAGAAACCTTAGACACCTTCGCCTCATGCTCCAGCGAAATATTATCATTCAAGATCTCATTATAAGGAATCGTATCCGAAGTCGAAGCGTTATCCATGATCAACGTATCACACTCAATATTCGACCGTGCCCCATCAGCCTTACGACCAAAATGCACAATCCCGCGATAAGTCACCTTACCACCCTGCTTAGAAATCGATTTCGAAACAATCGTAGACGACGTATTCGGTGCCAAATGAATCATCTTCGCTCCTGCATCCTGATGTTGCCCCTTACCAGCAATTGCAATCGACAATGTGAGTCCACGAGCACCCTCGCCACGCAAAATACATGCAGGATACTTCATCGTGAGCTTCGAACCAATATTACCATCGATCCATTCCATCGTCGCATTCTCATCGCACACAGTTCGCTTCGTCACCAGGTTATAAACATTATTAGCCCAGTTTTGAATCGTTGTATAGCGGCAATAAGCGTTCTTCTTCACAATAATCTCAACAACCGCACTATGCAGTGAATTCGTCGTATAAACAGGCGCTGTACAGCCCTCCACGTAATGCACCGAGGCATCCTCATCAACAATAATCAGCGTCCGCTCAAACTGTCCCATATTCTCAGAGTTAATCCTGAAATACGCTTGCAACGGCGTATCGAGCTTAACACCCTTCGGCACATAAATAAACGAACCACCAGACCAAACAGCAGAGTTTAGCGCTGCAAACTTATTATCAGTAGGTGGAATCACAGTCGAGAAATGCTCTCTAAAAACATCCTCATTTTCACGAAGCGCAGAATCAGTGTCCTTAAAAATAACACCCATCTTATTGAGGTCCTCATTCATACTATGATAAACAACCTCAGATTCATATTGGGCTGATACACCAGCTAAATACTTCTGCTCCGCCTCAGGAATCCCAAGCTTATCAAATGTATTCTTAATCTCCTCAGGCACTTCGTCCCAAGACGTCTCCGTCTTCTCAGAAGGCTTGACATAGTACGTAATCTCATCAAATTTCAGCCCAGTTAAGTTACCGCCCCATTGAGGCATTGGTAATTTATAGAATAATTCCAATGACTTCAAGCGGAAATCCAGCATCCATTGTGGTTCGTTCTTCATCTTTGAGATTTCCTTGACAATGTCACTTGTCAGCCCACGCTTTGAGCGGAAAACTGAGACGTCTTTGTCATGAAATCCATATTTATAATCACCAATTTCAGGTTCTTTTTTCGCCATGCTAATGAAACCTCCATTCATCAATTGTATTCAATTAATCCACTTGTAAACCCTTTTCCATTGCCTTCCACGCTAGCGTTGCACACTTAATTCGCGCCGGAAACTTTGCCACACCCTGAAGTGCTTCAACGTCGCCAAAGTCAATGCTGGCATCTATCTCTTTTCCGATCATCATATCTGAAAATGTTTTCGACAGTTTAATTGCTTCCTCAACTGGTTGCCCCTTTATCGCCACTGTCATCATCGAAGCGCTCGACATTGAAATCGAGCACCCCTCACCATCAAACTTGGCATCAGTGACAATGCCATCTTCCACACGAAGTGTTAACTGAATCCGGTCGCCACAAGTAGGATTATTCATATCGATCGTCAGGCTATCACTGCCGAGTGTTCCCTTATTGCGAGGATGCTTATAATGATCCATGATCACCTGACGGTAAAGTACATCTAAATTATTTGAAGACATGCTGAAGCTCCATTCTTTGTAAAAACAAAACGTCTATTGCTTTGGTTGTACATTTTTATAAGTGGTTCTAGATTTAATAATTGGTGTCCTACTCAGCTGGGTACTGCTAAGTTTGAATATCACGAAGCCGTGACAGTTGCTTCACTTCGTTTCAGACTATTCTGGCGCGCGCTCTACTAATTAATCTGCTCTGCTGATTAGAGTACCACGGAGCCGTGAATGTCGACACTCCCCTTCGCCCTCAAGGCTCGGTTCGTGGGACATTTCTGACATGCGCATTTCTTGCTAAATTCCTCCGGAATTTAGAGAATTGCGGAGAAATATTCTCTAGTCTTCTTAAGCGCATCAACAAAGCGATCAATATCATCCTCAGTGGTATACACATAAATACTAGCCCGTGCCGTAGCCGAAGCTTCCAACCATTTCATCAGAGGTTGTGCACAATGATGTCCTGCTCTCACTGCAACGCCAAACGAATCAAGCACAGTTGCAAGGTCATGCGGGTGCACATCATCAAGGTTAAACGTAATTACACCAGCACGATGATCTGCATCTGGGCCATAAATGTTTACCCCAGGCACATCAGCCATCTTCTCAAAAGCATAGCGCGTCAGTTTGTGCTCATGGGCAGTCACGTTATCCATGCCAATTTCTTCAAGGAAATCAATCGCAGCGCCAAGTCCAATTGCACCTGCAATGATCGGCGTGCCACCTTCGAATTTCCACGGTAGCTCTTTCCATGTTGATTCCTGCAGTCCAACGAAATCAATCATCTCGCCGCCGAACTCAATCGGTTCCATGCCATCCAGTAATTCTTTCTTCCCATAAAGTACACCAATCCCAGTAGGACCGCACATTTTGTGCCCTGAAAACGCGAAGAAATCACAATCCAAATCTTGCACATCGACCTTCAAATGCGGTGCAGCTTGTGCGCCATCAACGACTATCACTGCTCCGTGCTCATGCGCCAGCTCTGCAATCTCCTTCACTGGGTTTATCACGCCAAGTACATTCGACACTTGTGTGATCGCAACCAGTTTTGTCTTTTCAGTAATTGCCGCCCGTGCCTGCTCCATCGAAATTGTCCCATCTGCTTTCAGTTCCATATACTTCAGTGTCGCACCAGTCACCTTCGCAACCTGCTGCCAAGGAATAATATTGCTGTGGTGCTCCATATGCGTTATTACGATCTCATCGCCAGCACCTAAATTCGCTCTACCGTAACTCGTTGCAACAAGGTTCAGCGAAGCAGTCGCCCCGCGCGTAAAAACAATCTCTTCTGTTCTCTTCGCGTTTATGAAATTCCGTACCTTCTCACGTGCACTTTCATATGCATCCGTCGCTCTATTACTTAACGTATGCACACCACGGTGAACATTCGCATTATCATTACGATAAAACGCGTCAACCGCTTCCAGCACCGCTAACGGCTTCTGCGCAGAAGCTGCACTATCGAGGTAAACAAGCGGATGCCCGTTCACCTCTTGGTTTAGTATCGGAAATTGTTCTCTTATATCCTTTGAAATCAAGTTAAACACCCTCAAAAATTATTTACTACAAAGCGACAGCTAACCACACACAATAGTTTACTGAATCACTTTCTTTTCAATCACGTCAACAAGTTGTTTCCGCACTTGCTCAACTGGCAATTCATTGACAACTGGTGCTAAGAAACCATGGATAATCAATCTCTCCGCCTCGCGTCGTGAAATCCCACGGCTCATCAAATAGTACAACTGCATCTCATCAACGCGTCCTACAGAAGCAGCGTGTCCTGCGACAACATCATCCTCATCAATCAACAGAATTGGATTGGCATCACCGCGCGCCTTTTTATTCAACATCAACACACGCGAAGTCTGCTGTGCATTTGATTTTGTAGCACCATGTTTAATATAACCAATCCCGTTAAAAATCGAACTCGCTTCATCTTTCATCACGCCATGCTTCAAAATAAAGCCTTCCGATTGAAGTCCGGTATGAATCACCTTTGTCGTAAAGTTTTGTTTCTGCACACCACGACCAACTACAACACTCTTTGTATCTGCAAATGAACCATTGCCTTCCAGCAAGGTAATGTTTTCAGAAATTGTGTTGCCATCATTCATGAGCCCAAGTGCCCATTCAATCTTCCCGTCACGACCAACAAATGCTGTCCGGTGCACAAACGTAGTGATATTTTTGTCAAGCGTATCAACCGCTCCATAAGTCACATGCGCGCCATTGCCCACATACACTTCAGTAATTAAATTAGCCACTACCTCGTTTGAAGCAACTAGTGAAATATTGTTTTCCACATAGGTACATTGTGCGAAATCTTCTGCGACAATAATCACATGGTTAAACAGATTTGTCTCTGCCTCGTCAACTGCGAAAATCACCTGAATTGGTTCCTTCACAACAACGTTTTTCGGTAAATAAACAAATACGCCACCACTGAGCAGTGCTGTATTCAGTGCTGCTAACTTATGCGATTCAATTTTGATGCCATCAACACTATCACTCGCCATATAATACTTCTGGACAAGCTCAGGATGCGCCGCCATTGCCTCAACAATTCCCATCAAAATCACACCCTGCTCTGCTGCCTCCGGTGAAAGCGCGCAATAAGCCATCGTGTTATTTTTTTGAATCATCAAGTTACGTGCCGCTTTATCCATATCGATCAATGCTGTGATTTCGCTTGGAATTGATGCAAAATCTGCAAAACGATCTGACGCAACAAGATGTTGGTCAAAATTCGTAAAGTTCCATGTATCAATCTTCGTTTTATCTGGCTTCGGAAGAGGCAACTCGGTTGCACTTGCCAATGCCGACTGTCTCAGAGCAGCGAACCAAGCAGGTTCATTGTTCTTCTTCGACAACGCTTCGATGCTATTTTTATCGTAAGAAATGTTTGTTTCTGTTGTCATTGCAGCCTCCATCTTTCAAAAGTTTCTCTATTTTCTCTATTAAAAGGGTGGTGAAAAATTGCCTCGGACAGGCGTTTCACGAATATCCAAAGCAGTATCCCGCACAAAATCTAGCACAGGTCAGGAACTTTTCATCATAACTCCGAATCGTTCTCTTCACCACACCCGTCGTACGCAGTAGTCATTACATTGCAGAAGGTGCTTCTACGATATCATCCACTATGCCAAGTTCTGTTTTAATCCAGTCATAGCCTTCTGTCTCAAGACGTTGTGCCAACTCTTCGCCACCTGATTTGACGATCTTCCCTTGCATCATCACGTGGACAAAATCAGGCGTAATATAGTTTAGTAAGCGCTGGTAATGCGTAATAATTAAGCAACCAAAAGCATCTGAACGCATGCCGTTGATTCCCTTAGAAACGACTTTTAGT
The DNA here is from genome assembly GCA_031554185.1 of Caryophanales bacterium. Classification (GTDB taxonomy): domain Bacteria; phylum Bacillota; class Bacilli; order JARBTR01; family JARBTR01; genus JAVBKE01. The sequence continues at coordinate 8,009 of JAVBKE010000014.1, read as the reverse complement.
GCGTCAATATCAAGCCCTGAATCGATTTCATCAAGAATTGCAATCTTTGGCTCAATCATCATCAATTGCAGAATTTCATTCCGCTTCTTCTCGCCACCTGAGAAGCCTTCGTTGACATAGCGCGTAGCATATTGCTCGTTCATTTCAAGGAAGTTCATCTTTTTATCCATTTCTTTAATAAACTTCATGATAGAAATCTCATTACCTTCTTCACGACGACTGTTAATCGCGGAACGTAAGAAATCTGAGTTTGTTACACCTGAAATTTCAGATGGGTATTGCATCGCCAAAAACAGACCCGCTTTTGCACGCTCGTCTACTTCCATTTCAAGCACATTTTCGCCATCAAGGATGATCTCGCCACTTGTTACCTCATACTTCGGATGTCCCATTATTGCAGAGGAAAGCGTTGATTTTCCTGTTCCGTTTGGTCCCATAATCGCATGGATTTCTCCTGCTTTCACTTCCAAGTTAACGCCTTTTAAAATCTCTTTGCCTTCAATGCTAACATGTAAATCTTTAATCGTAAGTGTTGAAACTGCCATCATATGATAAGACCTCCGTCTTTTATTTTTAATATTGCCTGAGAAGTACTTTCATTCTCAATTAATCTACCTTTTATACTATACTAGTACAATTTTTTAATCAAGAATATTGGCTAAAAAAATTCAAAAAACACCTATCTTATTGGCAAAACAATGAATTGTTAACTTTTCCCTAACTGAAAAAGTTAGTCCTATTATTAAAAATAATTCTAAATTAGAGCAGTCTTCATTATCAATAAAGCCAGTCAAATTTTCTCAAAACCCCATAACAAACTAGAATTATTATAATTAAAAATAACGCAATAGCGCCTATGATATAATAATAACGAGCAATTACGGTAAATCAGTTACTATTTATTAGCAAGAAAAGGAGTAAATCACCATGACTACATTAGAAGAATTATCGGAACAAATCGAGTTATTATCAATCAGTCCAGAAAAAATAAAATTATTAGAAGAAGCCATCAAGCTCACCGATCAGAAAGGTGATGATAAGCAGGGATGTAAACTCAGAATGGATTTAGTTGAATGCGCCACTTTTCAGGATGAGCCGGCATTATCATTAACCGCTTTTAAATGGGTTGCCAAAAAGTATGATCAACATGGTGCAGATATCGTCGATCTTTTCGGATTCCACTGGGCTTACAAGTGGGTTGCCGGGAATATTACCGAATGCCCAATGATTTCAATTGAAGAAGTCAGTCCTTTATTAGAAGATATGAAGCAGAAATATCAAGCACAAGCATTTTCACTACGACCCTATTATTTTTATCGCTACAAGTTAGCTAAGTCTTCTGGAAACAGCGAGGATGTCGATACTTTCTTTGCACTTTGGCAACAGGCTGAAATCGATCAGATGTGCTGCGATGCTTGTGAACCACGCCATCTTGCCACGCACTATGCCCAGCTCGGAGAATATCAAAAAGCGATTGATACTGCGCAAGTAATTTTGGACAAGCGTCTTATATGCAATATGGTGCCTCACTCGACTTATGCCACATTACTGATGCCGCTTTATCATCTTGGTGATATTGACACGGCCATCCGGCATCAGCAAACGGGCTATCGCATGATCAAAAATAATGATGAATTCCTTGGCGATGTTGGTCTTCACATTGCGTTTTTAGCACATACTGATCTTGAAACAGCAGGCACGATATTGGAAAGTAAATTAGCTAGTTATCTAGAAGCAAAGGATCTTGCCATGCAGTATCACTTTATTCGCTCGATTCTTGTTTTCTTCGAGAAAGCGGCAGATTCTGAAATGATCTTCTACCTTCCAGAGAACTTCCCGCTATTTGCTAGCCAAGTATGCTGTAACCAATTACAAGCATGGTTTATAGCAGAAGCCAAGAGAATCGCCACGTTATTTGATGCTCGAAACGGCAACACTTATATCACTGACCGTGATTTTCCAGTAGCACAATAATCGCTTATAAAATCAAATAAAGTGAGGAATTAAGTATCATCATTTATGATACGGTTCCTCACTTTTTTGTTGTCTAGGATAATATGAAACGACGAAGATGCGAGGTGACATGTACGAAAAAATCATCTATCACAATCATCCCGCAAACACCATACGCTCCGCATCAATCAAAATCATTTACCGAGAATCTACCTGATCCATACTCAATTGATAACCATTCTAGCCCAGTGTACACGTACTGGCCTTTATGATTTATTGAAACGCTGCAATTTGTTCTTCAATAGCCTTTACGGTAATGCTGTAATGCGTTGTGCTCCAAACGACCTGTCCATCTTTAAATAGTAATACTTGTGGTGATTCATGGCGTACGTTAGCAAACTCCGTTACCTCCGCCGAGAAATCACGCCCCTCTTGGATGACTAGGTAACCGGCGGGTTGTTCTGGATGAGCAGCTGTGTAGTCAGCAAATGCGTCAAAGCCTCCCTGACTGATAGGACATGTGTTGCTATGCTTAAGCAATAAGTATAACCCACTGCCAGTTCTTGCTTGTAGTTGTTCTATATTCCGCAATTGTTCCATATTCAACACTCCTCTTCGTTTTGTTAGGTTCATTATACTTCTTTTTGCATCGTTCTCCAATCGAAATGTTTGAATGGTCAGGGGTTAAACTTGCACCAAACGTCATGATTCACCGTGTGGGCAGATCTAAGACCCATTCAATAAGCAACAAAATCGAGTCCCTTTTAACGGAGGAATCGATTCTGATTATACTTAGAATACGCGTTCTTTGAACCCAGTTAACTTTTCAAGTGATGTTTTTTCAATATCGTCATGAAGGCTATTGCCATGTGCATCCATCGTCACGATTGCCGTGAATCCCTTCACACGAAGATGCCACATTGCTTCTGGAATACCAAATTCCATGTAGTCTACACCCTCAACCGCTTGAATGCTTTCAGCATAGAACTGGGCTGCACCACCAATGGCATTCAAGTAAACACCACCATGTTCCTGTAATGCTTTCAGTGTCTTAGCACCCATGCCGCCTTTACCAATCACAGCACGAATACCAAATTTCTTCATGACATTGCCTTGATAAGGTTCTTCACGGATACTTGTTGTCGGGCCAGCCGCTGTGATTTTCCACTGTCCTTGTGAATCTTTTACAACCACAGGACCGCAGTGGTAGATAATCTGTCCATTTAGGTCTACTTTACAGTCATTCGTTGATAGATATTTATGAATCGCATCACGACCTGTGTAAAGCATGCCGTCAATATGGACAACATCGCCCACTTGTAATGCTCGCATATCTTCTGCACTAAGAGGTGCAACTAAACGCTTCACTCTTGGCGCTCTTTGCTCACTATTTATTTCTGGTTTACCAGCCGCTTGTACTGAATCGTCAGCAAAACTAATTTTCTCGCCCTCACTGTAATACCATGTATTGATTACTCCGGTTTCAGCATTCATTCGAACTGCCGTACGGCGAAACGCCCAGCAATTATAGGCAACGGAAACAAAGAAACTGGCTGGCAAACGATTTGCGGCGCCAATCTTGCAACCTAGTAAGGTGGTCTCTCCACCGAAACCCATGGTGCCAATTCCAAGCTTATTGGCATTTGCCATGATATAGTCTTCCAATTTCGCCAACATCTCGTTTGGATTGACATCATCCATATTGCGAAACAATTGCGCTTTAGCAAGATCATAGCCACTACTGCGGTCACCGCCAATTCCAACACCAAGAAAACCAGCGCCGCATCCTTGTCCTTGCGCTTGATAGACAGCATGCATCAGACATTTACGTATCCCATCAAGATCACGCCCAGCCCTTCCGACACCTTCTAATTCACAAGGAAGACTGTATTGAATATTCTTATTCTCACAACCGCCGCCTTTGAGAATGAGCTTCAACTCAATATCTGCCTCTTCCCATTGCTCAAACTTGATAATCGGTGTTCCGGGTCCAATATTCCCCTGGTTTTCACCGGTTAATGAGTCAACTGAATTGGGTCTTAGAATCCCATTCTCTGTCGCTCGCACGACCATCTCGTGAATCGCTTGTTTTAGTTCAATCTGATTAACACCTACCGGGCAGCGAAGTTTGAATGTTGGCATCCCTGTATCTTGGCAAATCGGTGAAACATTTGTTTGTGCCATATCAATATTTTTGCCAATTGTCGCAAGGCTGAGCGCTGACCGCGTCCCTGCATTTTCACTCATCGTTGCTTGTTTCACCGCACGGCGCACATCCTTAGGCAAATCAGTGGAAGCACTCACAATAATTTCGTACACACTTTCTTTAAAATGATGTAGGTTCATCTTGATAATCCCCTTCCGTTTCAAATCAATGTCTGGGTCTAACGAAGCTAGGCAAATCTTGTAATTGATTATCCCTTGCATTCAAGATTAGCCACTTGAAAGAGCAATAGCAAAGATAATGCATTGTCATGCCTCGTCGCGTAATCCTTACCTGCGATTATTTAAATTAATGTATAAAAAAACACCAGAGAACGGTTTAGCCATTCAATGATGTTCAAATGTACATGAAATGAAATTATTCTACTATTTCTTCGATTGCGTCTTCGACTTCATTGCCTTTTTGACTCATTTTTTGCTTTAAAGTTGTCCCTTTTTCTTTTGCAATTGTTACCCATTCGGAACCTTTTTCACGCATCGGCTCTGTCTTTTGGTAAAGCTCGCCAGACTTTTCTTTAATATCTCCACGAAGCTCTTTTCCAGACTTCGGCGCAAGAAGCAATGAAGTTACTGCACCCGCGATACCACCAATTACAACACCTAGAACAAAATCTTTTGAATTAGCCATTTAAATTTACCCCTTTGTTTAATCTTATTTTGATTTATTTTTCAAAAAAATCTTTCCTATTTCCGTTAACATCGGCAACCACGAAGTATTGCCATCCCTACTGATGCCATCTTTTTTTAGCGAGAAATTCGCGAAGGAATCTTTTACTTTTTTTGCGGATTCTCCAACCTCATTGACTAGCTCAAACATGATATTCAACTTTTCTGATTTATACTGAATATCGTCAGCAAGCGCATTTGTCTTTTGAAGTAAGCTTTCTGTTTCAGTCGCAATCCCTTGCAACTGACTTTCCATACCGCCAATCGTCTGATTGATTCCGTTCACGGTTCGCTTCAATGAAGCTAGTGTAGCCGCTAAATATATGGCTAGAATAAGAAATGCAACAGCGAATATTGCAGCACTGATATAGAGAATGTTTTCCATAAGTAAAACCCTTCTTTTGATATTCTTATTTACCCTTTTAATATACACTATCTTCTTGAAAATTGAAATAGCTCATTTCACTTTATTTATTATCTATCAGTATTCACAATATCATACATTAGATTTTTTTACCATAAAAAATGATATAAAGAAATTTTTAAGTCTCATGCTTTAATTACCCAATTTTTTTTGCTATAACACCGCCATGAAAGTTGTAAATACCGATGTTCTTCTGTTCATTACAGGCTTTATTTCATAGAGCACTCTTGCCAAGCAATCAACTACCTACATGAAGATTTGGCGTATTTCAAAACATCTTATCGATTCATCAGGTGACGATAATTAAACGATTGGCTAATTTATTATCATAATTAAATTAACTTATCAGTCAAAATAGTGTAAAATAATGCTATCTCTGGCACCATTGAAACTCGCTTCGCTTAAAAAATCCTAATTACTTTACTTTGTACAGTAACGAGGATGCCCATTCCACGGCACCTCTAAACGATTTTGAACACGCTCATATGGCGCTAAATAAAAGGAGGTAATTTATGTTGAGAGATCCACGTGTAGAACAGTTGGCAAGTAATTTAATTAATTATTCTGTTAAATTAAAAAAGGACGAAAAGATCTTGATTGACAATTTCGGAGCCATTGAGCAGGATTTTGTTGTTGCACTAGTTGAAGAAGCCTACAAAGTGGGCGGGCAACCTTTTGTCAGTTTTAAAGACGTCAGAATTGAGAGAACATTGCGAAACGGTGCAACAATCGAACATTTCCAAAAGATCGCTGACTTCGAGGCTACTAAATTCAAAGACATGGATGCTTATATCAACCTGACTTCAGCAATAAACATCAATGAGATGTCAGATATTCTTGAGGAGCATAATCAAATTTTTAAACAAACTGTTGTCAAGGCCGTCCATCAGAAGCTAGCGAATGTCAGATGGGTCGTCGTTGGTTACCCCTCTGAATCAATGGCGCAACTTGCCAAAATGAGTACCGAAGCATTTGAAGATTTCTATTTCAATGTATCTAATGTCGACTATTCTAAAATGGGTGATGCAATGGAAAATCTAGCAATGCTTATGAACCGAACTGACCACGTCCGCATCACAGGACCGGGCACTGACCTCAGCTTCTCAATTAAAGACATTCCCTCAGTCAAATGTTGTGGTCTTCGAAACATCCCTGACGGAGAGGTTTATAGCGCACCAGTTCGCGACTCAGTGAACGGCGTGGTTTCCTACAATTGTGCATCTACTTATAATGGGTTCACTTTCGAAAATATTGTCTTCAAATTTAAAGACGGCAAAATTATCGAAGCAACAGCAAATGATACAGAACGCCTTAACAAAATATTGGATATTGATGAAGGTGCCCGCTATATTGGCGAGTTTGCAATTGGTTTGAACCCACATATTCTAAACCCGATGCTCAATACTTTATTTGATGAAAAAATTGCAGGTAGCTTTCACTTCACACCAGGCGAATGCTATCAAGCAGCACCAAATGGTAACACTTCAGTCATTCACTGGGATCTTATCAACATTCAACGCCCAGAATGGGGTGGAGGTGAAATCTGGTTTGATGGTATCCTCATTCGTAAGGATGGACGATTTGTTCACTCAGCGCTGGATTGTTTGAATTCTGAAAATTTACTTTAGTCTTTCATTTGAACTCTTCGCTTGTTTTTCGTCCACTCTATCGTAGTTGGTCTATTTTCTATCGAAGACACAAATGGCAAACTTCCCAACCATGGTCTATGATCGAAAAACTTTTGGCTTTATTAAGCCTAATTCATATAAGCGCGTATTTTTCTTAGGGTATAATCGTAAATAGCATTTCGCAAGTTTTTGCATCATTGCTTTTTAGGATATGGCCCTAGCCTGTATCAGTTAACTTTTTATCAAAAATGGTGTAGAATGAAGTTTATCAAAGGGTTCTACCTATTATTCAAGGAGGAAGTAAAATGAGAGATCCAAGAGTGCAACAACTAGCTAGTAATTTGATTAATTATTCTGTAACCTTACAGAAGGGCGAGAGTGTCTATATTGAGAATAACGGGACCTTTGAGCTAGAGTTGGTTACTGCCCTCGTCGAGGAAGCTTACAAAGTTGGCGGAAAACCTTTTGTTAGTGTAAAAGACGCACGGGTTGAAAGAGCGCTTCGCAAAGGCGCTACACTTGATCATTTCAAAAAAATAGCCGAATACGAAGCTAATTTGATGAAAGAAATGGATGCTTACATCGGACTTCGTTCTGGCGCAAATATCAATGAAATGTCTGACGTTCCCGCAGATAAGACAAGAATTTATGAGCAAACAATTTGGAATGGCGTACATAAAGAGTATCGCTTAAAAACAAAATGGGTTGTCCTTCGCTATCCATCGGGATCAATGGCTCAGCTAGCAAAGATGAGCACCGAAGGATTCGAAGATTTCTATTTCAATGTGTGTAATCTGGATTATAGCAAAATGGCCGATGCCATGGAGAATCTTGTTCAGCTGATGAATAAAACCGATCGTGTTCATTTGATTGGACCCGGCACTGACCTCAAGTTCTCAATCAAAGATATCCCTGCAGTTAAATGCTGCGGTCTGCGTAATATTCCAGATGGCGAAGTCTATTCGGCACCAGTTCGCGGCTCAGTCAATGGGGTGATCTCATACAATTGTGCTTCTCCTTATCAAGGCTTCACTCATGAGAATGTCAAATTGACATTTGAAAATGGCAAGATAATCGAAGCCACTTCAAATGATAACGAGCGAATTAACCAAGTA
>JAVBKE010000178.1:0-2915 GCA_031554185.1 Caryophanales bacterium | reverse complement strand
GGTAACGGTTTGTGCTTTAACTTCGATGTAAAAAGCCCGATGTGCCCGTCGATGAAAATCACCAGCAACCGTATTCACTCACCAAAAGGGCGGGCGACGTTAACGCGTGAATGGCTGCGTTTACTGGCGGACCGGGGTGTTGACCCCGATGCGCTGGAAAAACAAATGCCGGAAAAACGTGCCAGTTTGCGCACGCTCATCGAACGCACACGCAACTCCTGGCATGCACGCAAAGGTGAATACGATTTTTCTCACGAAGTGAAAGAGGCGATGTCGGGTTGCCTGGCGTGTAAAGCGTGTTCCACACAGTGCCCTATCAAAATTGACGTGCCGGAATTCCGCTCGCGTTTCTTACAGCTTTATCACACCCGCTATTTGCGCCCGGTGCGCGACCATCTGGTGGCAACCGTTGAAAGTTATGCACCGTTAATGGCCCGTGCGCCAAAAACCTTTAACTTCTTTATGAGCCAGCCGTGGATGCGCAATCTGTCGGCGAAGCATATTGGTATGATTGATTTACCGATGCTCTCCACGCCAACGCTACAACAGCAACTGGTCGGGCATGCTTCTGCAAACACCACGCTTGAGCAGCTGGAAAGTTATAGCGCCGAGCAACGCGCTAAAACGGTGCTGGTGGTTCAGGACCCGTTCACCAGTTACTACGATGCGCAAGTGGTGGCAGATTTTGTACGGCTGGTCACGAAGCTGGGATACGCCCCGGTTGTGCTGCCATTCTCGCCAAACGGTAAAGCACAGCACATCAAAGGCTTCCTGCAAAAATTTGCCCGTACTGCGCGCAAAACATCGGAATTCCTGAACCGCATCGCGCAGTTAGGCATGCCGATGGTCGGTGTCGATCCGGCGCTGGTACTTTGTTATCGCGACGAATACAAACAAACGCTCGGCGAAGAACGCGGTGATTTCCACGTGCAACTGGTTCACGAATGGTTACCTGCAGTGCTTGAAACCCGTGAAACCGCAACGGTGGGTGGCGAGTCCTGGTATCTGTTTGGTCACTGCACCGAAGTCACGGCACTGCCTACTGCCCCAAACCAATGGGCGGCGATTTTTGCACGCTTCGGCGCGAAGCTTGAAAACGTCAGCGTTGGCTGTTGCGGTATGGCAGGCACCTACGGGCATGAAGTCAAAAACCATGCGAATTCCCTGGGGATTTATGAGCTGTCCTGGCACCAGGCAATGCAACGCCTGCCGCGCCAGCGTTGCCTGGCGACCGGCTATTCTTGCCGCAGTCAGGTGAAACGAGTGGAAGGCAATGGCGTTCGCCATCCGCTACAGGCACTACTGGAGATTCTGGGATGATCTGGCGACGTGAAGTGAGTCTGGATGCGCTCAATAAAATGGGTGCCGACAATATGGTGGCGCATGTGGGTATCGTATTTACCCGCATCACAGAAACCGAACTGGAAGCCACTATGCCGGTTGATAGCCGCACCCGCCAGCCGTTTGGTTTACTGCACGGCGGCGCATCTGTGGTGTTAGCAGAAACCCTCGGCTCTGTGGCCGGGTATCTTTGCACCGAAGGCGAGCAGAAAATTGTCGGCCTTGAGGTTAACGCCAACCACCTGCGCTCCGCACGTGAAGGCATTGTGCGCGGTGTGTGCACCGCCGTGCATGTCGGGCGCAGGCACCAGGTCTGGCAAATTGAAATCAGCGATGAACAAGGGCGGCTTTGCTGCACTTCCCGGCTGACGACAGCGGTGGTTTAGATTCCGCTTTCACAAATTTTTTATTCATTTCATCAATAGCTACTGAGTTGACGCATATCACTTGATATGCGTTCACTTAAAGCAGAATTACCGTTGAAGCGTATCTGGACTGTCGCAGATGTAGAGTGATACTTTTTTGATAAGCCGTATGTTTCCTGAACATGCGGCTTTATTTAACTCTGTGTCAGTAATCAGGCACATTGTCTACGCAAAAAACACGGCGTTTTTAAATCATCCACCAGCGTATTCACCAGCCGCATCAATAAACCATTCAGTTGCTGCATTGTCTTAAACGGCAGGGCACAGCATAACAGCGCCTGGGTAACGGCCAGGCAGTAATCACAAAGATCGTCGCTATCCGCAAACCACTGCGCTTCGGGGAATTCTGATGGATCATCAACTGATAATTGCTCAATACGCGCAGCCGATAATGGTTTATCCAGATTCTCTTTTATTGCTTCTATATAGGTATACAAGTAGCTGCACAGTGCAACGCATTCGGCTGGGTTTTCGCTATCGGCTAATATATCGGCCAGTAATTCACAGCGTTCGGCAAGATCGATGATGTCGAGATTTTTGGTGTTAACAATGACTGGATAAGGGAAAAGAGGATTCATATTCATTGTGTAGGTTTCCGTTATTGCATTTGCAAAACCACCACAGGAAACGCCAAGTTCGCTGGTGGTGGGCTGGACGGGGTTGGCGTACCGATAATAACGGAAGTCGGTGCATCTAATGATGCCCCCATCCAGCTCACCATAATTCGTTGCAAGCGGAGTATACCGTTATTAATGTGCAGGACGCCAATCCGGGCACCTGATTTTGCAGGTACGCAGAATCTTATCGTTATCAATACACATCTAAAAGGGTGTATTTAAGAGACTGGAAAGCCACTCGCAAATAATTAATCTGATTTGCAAATACTGAAAAATAACGTGTTCAAATTGATAGTTTCGCTTTGAAGTATAATTATCAGGAATATTATTCAGTAAAGGATTATGTTTCGGGTGTAACATTTTTCCACATAAACAGAGCTGCTTTGTCATAGTGGATATGGAAGAATTACGGGTTGCTAAATACACATTACTTGAAGGAATTCCTTATGCGTCACCGTACCTTATTACTGGCAACACTTTTCATTGCGGGAAGCCAGATTGCCCATGCAGGTGTCATTAACCCTGATTGCAC
>JAVBKE010000216.1:0-3650 GCA_031554185.1 Caryophanales bacterium | reverse complement strand
CTCCTGCAACTGAGGAAATGACTGCTAAAGAGCCTTGTTTTTGTTTTTCAAATTGATTAGCTAATTGTGTTAATAAGGCTATAACAGATGTGCCATTATTTGTAAATTCTTGTAATGCAATTTCTGCAGATTGTTCACATTTTTTTTGGTCTGGTAAAGTGCCATGAGCAATTAAAGCTATATCTATTTCCTGAAAGTTTGTGATGCAGGCTTCCAACATATTTGTATGGTCAGAAAAATTTGTGGCATCCATACAGTAAGTAATAATTTTTTTTGCACCGTGCACATATAGGTCTGCTGCTGTTTGTTCAAGTTTGATTGCATCTCGAGCAACTAAAAATAACTCACATCCCTGCTTCGCCCAAAGTCTAGCGCAGGCAATGGCAATGGCTGATGTGCCTCCAATAATTAGAATTTTTTGTGTCATAGGGTTACTCTTTTCCAAAAGTGTGAGTTTAGAGCTGGATCTCGTAATGCTTCTAATTGTTCCCACGCTGGATAAGCTTTACGAAAGTCATCCCCACTCATATGAGCATCTTTTGCAGGATATAAACGACCGTTTGCGTTGCGAACAATTGTGTCTAACCGAGGGAATAATGTCTGCTCAAGGTTGTTGTTTTGAGGGAAATCTAAGGCAAGAGTTGTTCCTGGTAAAGGGAAAGATAAAAGCCCTGAGGATTTAATGTGACCACAACGTTTAAGAACAGCTAAGAAAGAGCCTTGTCCTGAGTTTGCTATTGTGCTTAACAGTTCTGGAATAACAACTTCAGCTTCAGCTTCAGGGATGACGCACTGGTACTGTTGAAACCCTTTTTTGCCGTAAATGCGGTTCCAGTTCAAAATACTATCAAGTGGATAGAAAAAAGGTTCATAGCTAATAAGTTTTTTGATCCTATGTGCCGAGTGTATTTTCCAATAAACTTCATTAAAGGCACGTAATGACAAATTATTGATTAGAGAAATAGGGGGTGTTACAGGGATGTTTAATTTAAATTTTTGTTTTAGTTCGAGTTCATTGTTTTCTGCATGATTACCAACCGTGAAAACGCCTCGCCCTAGATGTTGATTTTTAGCCAAACAATCAATCCATGCAACAGTATAGTCATGTTGTAAGTCTAACTCTGAGGAAAGTGAGAAAAACTCAGTGAGATTATTGAAGCGAAGAGTTGTACTGTTAATTTGGCTGGATTTGATTGGTATTAAACGAATCTCGACCCATGTGATAATACCGGTAAGGCCAAGTCCGCCTATTGTTGCCGAAAATAACTCAGCATTTTCATTTGGAGTGCAAGTGATTATTTCTGGGTGATTGTGACGTAGTAATCCAAAGCCTGATACATGGTTGCCGAATGTTCCCCTTTGATGATGATTTTTACCATGAACATCATTGGCAATAGCCCCACCTAGGGTAATAAACTGTGTGCCAGGTGTGACAGATAAAAACCAGCCTTTAGGAACTATTACTGCCAGTATTTCATCTAAAGTGACTCCAGATTCGGCAGTAAGTATGCCATTTTCCCAGTCAAATTTTATAAATCGGTTTAGTGAACGCATATGTAATACATGATTGCTACTTGCCAAGCAGCTGTCACCATAGCTTCTACCATTTCCAAAAGGTAAAGTAGTACTATTTTGACTCACAATGCTATTAAGTTGTGCAGGGATTTCAGCCCCCCAGTATTGAGGATGTCCTTGTTGGGGTAAATTTGGATAATGCCCCCAAGAGTATAGAGATTTATTCATGAGGCAGCCCAAAACATTAAGCAGAATAATATACCAACAACGAGGCTTGTCCGATCGCGAGCTGCAAAAACGACAGGATCATCATGCATTTCTCCACGATGAGCAATCATCCAAACTCGAGTAATCCAAAACAATAATAAAGGGCAAGCCATCCACATGATATATGGCTTTTGATATAAGCTAACAGTAGCTTGATCATGTACATACAAAGCTAATACCATTACTGCAAGGTAACCAGAAGTTGCGCCAAAAGATGAAATCATTTCAATATCATTGGGAAAATAGCCTCGTCCAGTTGTTTTTTTTGTTTGACCACTTTGTTTTGCTTCATAGAGTTCAGTGTATCGTTTGACTAAGGCTAAACTCAAAAACATAAACATTGAGAAGGCTAAAATCCAAAATGTGAGTGTTAAACTGAAGGCGGCAACTCCAGCGATGATTCGTAAGGTGTAAAGCATGGCTAAAGTGATCACATCAATAACCATCTGCCGTTTTAATAACAGAGAGTAAAATAAAGTTAAGACATAGTATGCAATTAATACCATAGAAAAACGTATTGGGAGTAGATACCAAGCACCAACGAAAGCAATCATCAATAGAATAGGGAAAGCAATCAAACCAGATTTAATGGATAGTTTTCCAGATGCAAAAGGTCGATATTTTTTTGTTGTATGTTGACGATCATCAGATAGATCTAATAGATCATTAAGTATATAAACACTGGACGCACATAGCCCAAAGAATAAAAAAGCCAGTATGCCTAAATAAATTTGGGTTGGGTCGGATAGTTGATGAGCTGCCAATAAGGGAACGAATATCAGTATATTTTTCATCCATTGATGAAGTCTGATGGCTCGTATCCAGTCTTTTAAGCCCGATGGGTCAGAGTGAATCACAGATTTGAGGTTATTTTGTTTTTTTGCTGCGCGTTCAACCTTTGGTGTTGGATCAACTGCAATAGCCTCTCTGGCTGCCGCCCATACAGGAAGGTCATCTTTAGCATTTCCGATATAATCAAAGCCACCTTTACCATAATGCTCAACAAGTAGGTCGCGTTTGTTTTCTGCTGATAAGTTAGATTCGGATGTCGTTGCCAAGACGCGATCAAATAATTGTAAATGCTCAGCAACTTGATTTGCTAAAGACTCATAACTAGCAGTAGCTAAGACTATTGTTCGGCCCTTATCTTTTTCTCGTTTAATTATTCTAATTACTTCGTCATTGTATGGTAAAGCCGCAATATTAATTTGTGTTGTGTTGGCTAATCCTTGTTTGAGTGCAATTTTTCCTTTTGAGACCCACCCCAAAATTTTATATATTTTTTGTGGCTCTTTTCGAATAAAAGACATGCCCGTTTCGAACAAAAGGTCAGAATGTAGAAGCGTGCCATCAAGATCAACTACAAGGGGCATAGTATTCAAAACAAGATTCACTTTTGATTTAAAGAGGGGCTATATTAATATTAAGCATATAGATGTTAAATGCTACTTTTACTTTCGAATTTCTATAGGCGTATGAAGGCGTAAGTGTAACATGAGTTTTTTATTATTCATAATAGAGCAGACTTGGGGGCTAAGTGAAAAACGAAAGTGATATTAAGTTATTGTCAGATTTTTAGTAGAAGAAAATTTTATTGGTTACTTAATTGCAAAATGGCGGCTTTATTTGATGGGGAAAAAACCAAATCTGCTGCCTCTTGAATCTCTAACCATCTAAAATTCAGATGTTCTGTAGGGTTAAGCGTGATTTTAGAGTCAATTGGCACGCAGAGTGAAAAGACATGTTCTGTATTTTCAGTCACACCCTCTGCATAACGGTGGCGCCAATGAGGATAAATTTCATAAACTGTGGATTGATGCCAGTTTTTTGGTACATAACGTATGGTATCTAGTCCTGTTTCTTCAAAT
>JAVBKE010000117.1:0-12184 GCA_031554185.1 Caryophanales bacterium | reverse complement strand
TTTGAGATAAATGCAGATAGGTACATTGTGCTCATCAAGGATGCATATCGTTTTAGCAAAATTCTAAATTTTGATAAATGATTGGGGAATGTATTGAAGTAGAGTAGAATAAGCCTTTTGGTACTAGATCTTTTTTATCCCGATCAGCAAGGTGTGAATCTTGTTTTCCACAGGTCAAATTGGCAGCAGTAGTACGATGAAGACAAATAGTTTGTGAGAGATTTGATAGATGGGTCCATGGCGTTGTTCCTTGTCATTCAAAAAACAACTGTATTACAAATGTATCTATAAAATCTGAGAGTCGTAACACCATTTGTGGTATGAAAAACAAAGTATTGGCGAAAGTTGTGACAGGGGAGATGGTGTAAACTTTGTTTATACTAATCAAAGTAGCTACTTTGATTCATCGTATTCATTTGCATAAATTTCATCAAACAGTTTTAAATACTCGTTTACTTGAGTTATTACATTATTCAATTCTTCTTCACTTACATAACTTTTAATTGCCTTATCCCATGCAGCTTCATTTCCATCATCAGTGACTGGCCCATAAATTGGTTTAGAAAAATCATCTACATAATAATCGTTGTATCCTACAGAATATTCTTCATGAATACCTACTCTTACTTCTTCTATTGCACCGCTACCTTTTTTTGAAATCTGTATATCTACTTCCTGATTATCAGAATCTCTCTTTATAATTGTTGCGTCGTCAAAGCCATATCGATCAAATGTATATGTCCAACCATCTTTTTGTTCAATAACTAAGTTATCACTTAAAGACTTTGAATCTTCTTGTTCAACATAGATATTTATATCTTTGTCATCAAAATATCCATTGAGTTCTTCTAAATGTTGTATCACATAATCTATACTTGAACTATAATATTCTGATGAAGTACATCCCGTTACAAAAACAAGTAAACAAAATATATAAAATACTTTTTTTATTTTGAGCATTATCGTGTTCGCTTCCTTTAGAGTCTGAGTCTAATGATAAGTTACTTCATTCTTTATAGTTATTCTTTCAATTTCATTAGCACTAAATTCATTTGTTTCTTCTGCACCAGGAATAAAGGGTAGAAGAAAAGGTAATGATGAAATATATATTGAATCAGTCAATTTTTTTGGAAACTGGCCAGATATATAATCACTTCCTAGTGTCTAACTTTCTAACTCATTTGTCAAATTTTTTTTCCTTTTTCAATATCTCCATAACTTTTTAGCATTTCCTCAGCTCGGTTTGTTTCTCCACTTGAAACTTCGCAGTTATAATCTAAAAATATGTCCCAATAATCTTCGTTACCATCGCTATTTCCACTGGTCCTCATGCACTTATTATACTATTTTCCCCTCATTAAGGCCCTGTTTATCAGTAATTATCCTTTATTCAGTAGACATTAACGATCATCACAAATGATCCGCTTGGTAAATCCTCTTTTATACTGGGAAAGAGATTATCAAAACGTTCAACAAGAAACTGAGCATGGCGTTTATTTTGAGCAAAGATAATTGTCTTTCCATCCCGATCGCCACCCGAATCAACTGACAAACAATTTAAACAGGGCATAATAATTTTACAAACTAGGTGTAACTTTTTTCGATAAATTTCGTGTAATAATTGAATTGGAATTGGCAGGGGGTGATTTTTTGCATGAGGATAATGCGCTTATGCAGTTTGTACAGCAAGGCGATCGAACCGCATTTGAAACCCTAATGATTAAACACAGGGTAGCTGCTACTTATTTTGCAAATAGTTTCATCCATGATATTGATATCAGCGAAGATATTGTTCAGGAAAGTTTCATCAGCGTGTACATGAGCCGAATGAATTACAAGCCGATCCATACTTTTAAAACCTATCTGTTCACAGTTGTTAGAAATCACGCGATTGATTATTTACGAAAAAAGAAAACAACAATGGCTTGGATGATTATTATGATCTCCCATCGAACGCTGGCTGTCCTGATGATATCTACAACCAGAAAGAGAAATTACGATTGGTTCAACAAGTATTTGATGAGTTGGAAAACGATCAGAAGACTGCACTATTTCTTTTTACGATAGAGGAAATGAGTTATAAGGAAATTGCGACCATCATGCAAAGAACATTGCCACAGGTAAAAATTACGATATTCAGGGCAAGGCGGAAGCTTAAAAAACGGTACGGTGAGTCATGGAGGGATGAAAATGAAGCGTGATCAAGAATTTATTGCAGATGTTTGGAACGGTGTTGCAAAAGTTGAGTTTGAAGAATATCAAAAGCTGGTAGCAAAAGAAAATAACCGACGGCTTAAAGCTAGAGATGCTTTGATATATAAGGGAATTGCAGTCATCTTTATCGTCAGTTTAGTTGTCGGGATGGTGAACGTTGTCTTCTTAGACGCTTACTTTAAGCAATTATCCGAAGCGTTGAAAAACATCCTCTTGGCTGCCGCATGCTTCACCATTACACTAGCATTTCTATTCGATATTTACCAACCAAGGATTGAACAAAGGGGGACTGAGGGACTTGGAAATTGAAATTTCAATCAACAATTTATCGAAGAATTTCGGAAAAAAACAGGCGCTAAAAAATGTTTCATTACAGATTCATCGTGGGATGTTTGGATTATTGGGGAGAAACGGTGCCGGGAAAACAACCCTCATGAGGATTTTGGCAACGACGCAAACCAAATCAGCCGGTGAAGTACGGGTTTGTGGCGTTCCAATTGAAAAAGCAAAGGAAATCCGGGCATTTATTGGCTATCTCCCACAAGATTTTTCCTGTTATCCGAATATGAGTGTGTATGAAACCATGGATTATCTCGGCGTTTTATCTGGTTGTTCAAAAATGTTTAGAAAAGAACAGATTGCTTCGCTTTTACAAATTGTTAATTTGGATGATTGTTACGAGGTTAAGACTAAGGCGCTTTCTGGTGGAATGAGAAGGCGGCTCGGCATTGCCCAGGCACTTTTGCACAATCCCAAGGTGCTGATTGTTGATGAACCTACAGCTGGTCTTGACCCTGAAGAGCGGGTGCGGTTTCGCAATCTATTATGTGAGATTGCCGTCGATCGGATCGTGATCCTTTCAACTCATATCGTTGAAGATATTGAGAAAACCTGCGAGGAAATTGCAATCTTGAAAGAAGGAGAAATATTCTACAATGGCAGTTTGGAGGCATTTATAGGCGACGCAGCAACTTTGGAAGAGGCTTATTTAAGCAAGCTAGGGGGAACAGGTCATGCTTAGTTTGTTCAATAAAGAATGTAAGTTAATTTTTAAAAGCTTTATTTATCTTGCATTTATTGGCGTCATACTGGTTTTCTATCAGGTCAATTACGGCTTGAATGTCGTGCGTAATGATGTCAAAGGTTATAAAGAATATACAGAAAATGGCGATGGTGCAGCGCTCTATAGTCAGCCCCACTATCTTAATAACCCACTGATTGAACCGCCAACTGGCGCTGAGAGTTACGGAACAAAAGACGCATCTGATCCGGTCTATATTATGCCTGCGGTCATTACTCAATTGGAAGAAGAATACACATCTAATTCCTACATCACTTATCCAAATGGCATTATTAAAACCATTACCTTAGACGAAGCAGAACAAAAAGTGGTCGCTAATGCGCTTAGTGAAATGAAGGCGCTCAATCCAGAGACACCTACTGTCTATGAAACATTCAAGGATGATTGTGCAGAGGTGGATGCCCTTCTTGGCGGCGGTTCTGTTTGCGATCCAGCAATGCTGAGAACTGTTGCAGATGAACCTGTCACCTATGAAGAAGCGATGACAAACTATAATCAAATAACCTATGAAGATGGCGTATCCAGCGCCTACGCCCGGTTATTCTGTGACTATATGGGGATTGTGGCTGCAGGTTTCGCTATCTTCGTAGCTGTCGCCCATTTTATGCGTGACAGAAGTTCAAAAATGAATGAGTCCATTTACTCACGAAAAATCAGTTCGTTTAAATTGATTGGCATGCGCTATTTGGCCGTTGTCAGCGCAGTATTTCTGCCATTTATCTTATTAGCGATACCCGATATTGTTCAATTAGAGCTTTTTGGAATGAACAATAACATCAGTATTGATCACCTAGCCTATTTTCAATATTTATTTGCTTGGATTTTACCAACAATCTTATTTACAACTGCGCTTGGCATGTTCATCACTGTACTAACAGATACACCATTAGCCATTATCGTGAACTTCTTTTATGTTATTTTAGTTGGTGCTGGAGTCGACCGTATTGATGGCGGCGGATATCAATTTGAGGTAGCCATTCGTCATAATACGATTGGGAACTTGCAGGTCATGCAGGACAGCATGAATCAGCTGATCGTAAATCGATTCGTTTACATTGCCTTCTCAGCTATACTTGTCCTATTAACAATAATGATTTATAAATTAAAGCGAGAGGGGAAAATTGACCTTGGTAGGAAACTTGGAAAGATTTTCAGCCGTCATAAGCGCACAAGTAAGGCTTTCATTAAGTAGCCATTTCATTTTTTCGGTCATCTTGTTAACGCTTACGCCTTTACTTTTTAGTATGCAAAACCTTGATGCCACGGCTTCCAGTATTGTACTGGAGAAATACGTGGCACTGATCGGCGTCATACTGATTACGCCAATCTTCCTTCCAGAGCAAGACAAACAAATTGCCGAGACAGTGCGCGCAAAAACGACACCAATGATCCTCATTTATTTAACGAGACTGGTACTTGCAGTTGTCTGTTTGGCGGCATTGATCGGGATCGTTATGACGGTTATGGTTACACAGGATTGTCAGTTTCCAGTCTCGCACTTCTTTCTAGGGACCTTTGCGACCGCCTTTTTCCTCGGTGCCCTTGGGCTAGCTGGATACGGCTTTTCAGATAACATCGTTGTAGGCTATTTGACCGCTACAGCTTACTATCTTTTGAATAACTATACGGAAATCGACGGCTTCGATTTATTCACCTTGGCGGAGGATAGCATGGAGGAAAAATACTGGTTGTTTCTTGCTGCAATTCTTCTCATTTTGATCACACTATTGTATCGACAGTTTAAAAAATAATTGTCAAGGAAAGATTATTGGGCAATGGATTCATATCCACAAACGGCTTCATGTTATAAACTTTCCGACAGCTAGACTTTGTTGTGCCAGAATATAAAGATAAACGAACCCTTGAACATATAGAAACAAAAACTCAAGAAGTTTTAAGAAAAAAAGCTGAGAAACCTATTGATTATCAATATATTACATTGTGTGAAGTCGTGTACAACTTTAACAGGGTATGAGTTAAAATTCTGTTGAATGTGTAAGTTCATTTTGTTCATAGGGTTTTGAAACTTGAAACGAATTGAGATGAAAGGCAGTGTTGGATAACCCTTTATCCATGGGGTTTTAAGGATTTTAATAGTTAAAAAAGAAGCTTTGTCCATATAGATTCACTTCATATATTGCTCACACTTTTGCATTGCTTCAGCTCCAATCTTTTTTGTGTTGGCATGTATGCAAAAAGAAGCACCTTGAGAATACCTTGTTGATAAGGATTTCTCAAGGTGTTTTTGATTTGGGATTTTATGATTAGATGTAAATTTCTGAGCTCCCAATTGGTGTTTTCGCAATGATCTGTTACCATACTTAGAATAATATAGTAAAATGGTGATGGCTTGTGATTTTGTAAAAGGATTTGATACTCATGATTTTAACAATTCCCAAACATGTAAAATGGTTTACGCAGACCAATTCAAACGTTATATTAAGTTCAGGTGAAAAGGTAGAGGTCTTTGAATTCAAGCATGAAAATGACGAACCGGTATTGTCAAGTTGGGCAAAACATTTTAGAGAACACTGCTGTTCAGATGAAGAGAAGGGGGAAAGAGTAGTATGAAATTTGAAGAAATTATTTCCCAAGAAAGCTTTATTATATTGTTGAGCATTCGAGAAAATTATTTTGATTCCATGATCAGTGGAAATAAGAAATATGAATATAGAAAAAGATACAGAAAAGTGAAAACCAAGGCACTTATTTATATATCAAAAACTAAAAAAAGTATTGTTGGTATTGTTGAATTTGGAGAACCGATTGTAGGAAATAGTGAATGTATATCTCGATTTTCTGCCCAAAATGGAGATAGTAATTATCACGATATGAAAGAATATTTGGGAACGAATAACGAATGCTATGCAATTCCTATTGAAAAATTTACTTATTTGAAGAACCATTTACAGCCTTAGAATTCGCAGAGAATGGCATTCCCTTTACTACTCCGCAATCTTATTCAATTCTTAAAAAAGATAGCCAACTTCTAAATTTTATAATAAAAAAAGACGCTAGGTTAAATGGGATTGAAATTGATGCAAATGAATAATCCAAGAAGTATGTTAACTCAGAGAGTAAACAATGCATTGCTTGTTGAGAAATCAAATTCAGTAAAACATGTTTTGAATCAGCTTCTCGGAATTCAAGCTCAATATAAAATCATGGTCTATTCAATATTCTATCTAGAATGAAGGTGGACACACTATTTGTAATAGGCTAATTCCCATTACGATTAAAATATCTGAATGGGGATTTTGTAATATGCACACCCCTGCTATCCTTAACCACTAAAAACTGCAGTTACATCACCTAGTAGAATTCTTAAAAGAAAATGATTTTAAACATAGTCTTTTGACATTTGCAAATTCTATAAAACTTTTCGTTGACGCTGTAACGCTGAGAAAGTATTTCGGTGTTGAATATGTGGAAAATCTGGGTGATTTCGCTACACAGTTTAATGAATTTTTTTTGGGATTTATTCCAGCGATGGTTCTTAACAACAAGAGCGAGATGCAAAAAGATGCAATGGTGTTATCATTAAGTAATAGTGATTCAGAAGATCCAAATAGAATATATTGTTTTGCAGTAAAACGAAATCCAGAAAAGAAGAGTGATGGGGCTTTAGGGAAAAAAAGCCCTTATAATGATAATAAGACTAGAATTCGCAGCCCATCTCTATATGCAATATTAGGAGTAGATACTAATTTGAGCTTTCGATACTCTACAGAACCAAGCGGTGCAAAGAGTGATGAAGAGATTATTGCAAATTGGACTAAAAATCTAAATAGCTAATTTCAAAGAACAGACTTCAGATGTTTATTGAGTATGAAGGTTTCTACTTTTTAATATTATTCCTGATTGTCCGAAATTTGTCCGAAAAGTTTTAAAGTATTGTGAAATCATTTAACATGCTAGGAGTAGTGAGTACTATATGTTCACCTTTAGAGAGGGTGAGAACGCATTCAAGGATAATACCGGGTCTTACTTTTTGGAGCAATGAGGTGCGTTAGCTGTATTGCATTTCCTCATTTGTAAGCCACTTTGATTCTCCGTCAAGGAACAGTACATGGACTTTTTGGATGATTTTCGACATATCGGAACCATGGGCACCAGCATTCATATAAGCAGCCCCCCTCCCCCCCGATTGAGCCAGGAATTCCTGCTGCAAACTCAAGACCCGTCAAGTCACTTCTCCCTGCAAGTGAGGCGAGTGAGACGATCGAATGACCGGCACCAACATGGATGTCGGACCCTGCAAATTGAACTTGTTCAAGCCCTTTCCCAAGTTTAATGATCATTCCTGAAAAACCAGTATCTAGGGCTAATAAATTGGAGCCTATATCGATGACACGGTAAGGGACATTTGATACTTGTGCAATTTCCACCGCTTTGATCACGCTATCCGGGCTACCCGGTTCAACAAAAATACGTGCTGGACCCTTTGATGGTATTGCGGGATTCTGTGAAGGTGCTTCGGTAGCCTCTGTAGCACTCTTTCTTCAGGCGCAAGGACATGATTATGACCTTGATTCTTTTAGATTTTTTATTGCTATGGCACCCTGGTGTTCGACAATGCATCAAGCAGACTGTCTGTTTGGTTGAAACAAACCGCTTGAATTACCGATGTTGCAAATTGTAGGTGACAATGATATGGATGTTTTTTTGGAAGGGGCTCCACATTTTCGAAAGGATTTTATCGAGGCTTGTGAGTTTCGTTCCAGTGGTCGACATGTATATCCGCCATTTACACTTAACCTAGAAAAGAAATTGAAACAACTATTAAAAAAAGTGGGGAAATAAATGCTCAGCATTTCCAACTTACGTAATTATATTTGGCAGAGTCACAATTGACGCTTCTATAATGATAATGAAGTATAACTCTTATATTAAGAAAGTGAGAAATATGACTATTAATAACATAGAAAAGAGATTTGAATATGGGCAAGTTGTTGATGCATCTATAAACCCCTTACCACACCAATTGGAAATAGCAATTAAACATGCATATGAAGCTACCGGAATGGCTGTGGAAAATGCTATTCGAGAACCAGAAAGTGCTGAGTATGGTGCTTGTCGTCTTGAAGTCGATGGGCAAAATATTGTTTTTCGTGTGGCTAAAACTACACCGATAAAAATAGGTAAGTTTGTAACAATATGGAGAAGGTTGAATGATATAACTACGCCATTTGATAGCACCGATAATGTTGATCTTGTTGTGATAGATGTGAGTGATTCACAAAACCATGGTCAGTTTGTTTTCAACAGAAGAGTACTTATTGAAAAAGGTATTATGTCCCATAATAATAAAAAGGGGAAAATGGCTATACGCATCTACCCTCCGTGGAGTAGACCTGTAGTTAAACAGGCTATCAAAACACAGCAATGGCAGCTTCGCTATTTTTTTTCCTTTAGTCCAAATGTGTCTGTTGACAAAGAACGCATATGTAATCTTTTTAATCGGAATGATGAAATTCAGATTGAGTTGTTTTAGTCTCAAATATGCATTTTCGGTGTTTAGTTACCCCGTTGCTTGCAACAGGGTAACCCATTTTATCTGCCCCTTAAAACATTGTATAAACTTAATAGCTTATTAAAGTAACTAGGAGAAAATATGAGAATGTAAATTATTAACAAACAGGGTTTGCTGTAAAAAATTTATAAATTATAATTATATTATTTACAACGATGAAGGAATAGGTGTGCTAATTGATCCAGCTTGGGAATCCGAGAAATACTAAGTACCATTGACAATGCTCATTTGAATATTAAGGCAGTGTTAATTACGCATGGCCATATTGATCACGTTAATTTGTCCGGATATATGTCAAAGTACTACAATGTCCCAATATTTATCTCGCCAGAGGCTAAGCAATCTGCTAATATTTCCGATAAATTTATTGTTTGTGTCAGAGATGAAACACCTATATTAGTAGACAATCTAAGAATAAAACCTCTTTTGACGTCAGGACATACAAATGGGTGTATATCGTATTTAATTAGCGGCAACCTTTTTACTGGGGATACTCTATTTATAGAAGGATGTGGTATGTGTACTGACAGTAGCTCTAGTCCGCACGATCTTTTTGTTACTATGAGACGTTTTGTTGATATCATTCCGCTGTCTACAAAAATCTATCCTGGTCATGGATATCATAATGAGGTAGGGGCTGTATCGGCGATGGACTCACCTCGACTTGTTTGTAGTTCATCTGGTCTTAAATAAACTGATTGCGCGCCTAGAGCTGCCGCTGCAGCATGAAATGAATTTCTTGTCCGCGTTGATTTCTTTTCAAAGATCATTCCGAAACAGCGATCTCGCAAATAAGCATGGGGTTCATTCATCACCCATTTTCTTTTTAAATCATGGGTAATTTCAATTAATTCACCCATTTCTTCCTTTGTGAAATCCTTGATACCTAGATAATCTCTTCCACGAAACTTATCTCTCATAACAACTACCTCCATTAGACTCTGTTAGGCCATCAAAGTCTTAAATTGTTAAAGTTTTAACCTTCCCCTACAGTGTAAGTAAAACCTAGACCCCATTCAATTGGAGGAAAGTACTGAAATGGAATGATATTCTGTTGAAATCTCCAATAGATTTATTTGCATGTATATTAGATGACTATGGTAATCATAACTCTTGGTACGTCGGTTTGGGAGACGGCGTAAAAATCTGACACGATTGTTCTAGAGATAATACACTATTTTAAAATAGCTTATAATAGTCAAATTGAAAAAAGAGATTTACAACCTTTAATTTAATATTTATACTAAAATATGGTATATAACTCTATATTTTACTGGTTTATAAATACAATTATTCTCCCCGATATAAACTAGTCGAATAACTATTTCGAAGAAAGGAGTCATTTTTTAAAAATGAGTGGGGCTTTTTGTACGCTTATTAAATAGGTTGATTTTGAGGAGGAAAACAAAAAATGAAGAAGATTAATATTCTTGCTAGTATGTTAGTTGTTTCTTTTGTTTTACCAGTATTTTTTACAAATTCGAATGCTCATGCAGAAGCACCAATGGCTGTAAGTAGTGATTCTAAGGCAGATGAAGCTGAAGTGTATATCCCCGATCCGGTGTTAGCTACCGCGATTCGTGACCAATTGGGATTGGCGCCTGATGAAGTTATAACTGAGGCTGATATGGCAGAATTGACACATTTAAGTTTTCCTTTTACAGAAGTGACGGATTTAACTGGTCTTGAATATGCTGTCAATTTAAGAAGATTAACATTTACAGAAAATAATATTCATGATTTAACGCCGTTGACAAATCTGACGAAACTGACACATTTGTATGTGGCTGAAAATGAGATTACCGATTTGAGCCCATTAACGAATTTAACAAACTTGGAGGTGCTGGTTTTAAGTGGAAATCCACTCTCGGATTTGACACCGATAGCAAATCTAACAAATTTAAATGAACTTGCCTTAAAACTATGCGAAGTCACCGATCTGACGCCATTAGCAAATCTGACAAAATTAGAACAGCTAACTTTATCTGACAATCAAATTTCAGATATTACACCATTAATTAACCTAACAAACCTGACGGCGCTATATTTAAATGCCAATTATATTGACAACCTAACGCCATTAGCAAACATGGCAAATTTAACAATTCTATCTGTATACGATAATCAGATTGTTGATTTGACACCAATAGCCAATCTCAAGAATTTAAATACGTTACTTTTGAGCGGAAACTTTATTTCAGATATTACGCCGCTAGCGGGGTTAACAAATTTAACTTCTTTATTTTTAAACGACAATCAACTAAATGATCTAACACCTCTTGCGAATCTGACGCATTTAAGTAACCTACTATTAAGTTATAATCAGATTATCGACGTAACGCCTCTAGCTAATTTAACAAATTTAACGACACTGAATTTAGAAGGGAATAATATCTACGATGTGAGTTCTTTACACAATGTATATACTGCACATCCTGATATGAACCTCAACGTTACCGGGCAAATTGTCATTCCGGATGAAGTGATGATTACAAATGGAGAACTAGTGATGCCTTACCCGCCAATTAAAGATATTAATGGTTCTCTCATTATGCCTAGTGCTTTTTCGGACAACGGAATTTATAATAGTGACGAGAATACTGTCACGTGGACAGGGTTACCAGAGGGAAACCATAACGCTATAGTCCAATGGAATGACGATCTAGGCAGTTTAGGAACTCAAATTTTTAGTGGTAGTGTTTTACAATCGTATATCAATATCACAATCGAATCATAGGGAGAGTAGGGAAATAGCTTTATTTTGAGTCTAGAATTAATTTATTTCAAAAAAAATATGCCAGAGAGAAATTGCTTCTAATTTCTTCTTTGGCTTTTTTATACACGCCGCATTCTTCTATTGATAGTACTAAAAAAAGGTCTCAAAACTGAACCTGTTCAGTTCCCCAAACAACCACATCGTTTCTTTTAGCAAAATGCAGAATTGGTTTCTCGTTTTTATAGTCATTTCCAATAAAATCAGCAATGCTGTTATCTGCTATCTCCAAAGTAGCTTCTTGCAACTGCCAAGGATTATGGAGAATTTCGGTCTGATAAATGTGATTTACATGTATGCTATAGAAACAGTAGCGCTCTGTAAGCCAGTTGGTGAGTGTCCCCGCACTTGCTTCAAAAGGCTTAGAAATCGGGGAATAATGTCCAGAAAAACAAAGGTTACTTTGCTCACCACGACCATGATAACGAATATGATATTGCTCTAGCTCTTTATTTAGTTTGACTTCGGAAAAGAGATAACGACCGTGACTTAGCTGCTTTGAAAGAAGACTAGCAGGCAGGCTTGCCACATTCAAGCTGAAAAAATACACGCCAGGTGTGCCGTTAAAAGTAACATAAGTCCG
>JAVBKE010000092.1:0-6142 GCA_031554185.1 Caryophanales bacterium | reverse complement strand
TGCGTTGGTTGAGCTCGAGTCGAGCCAAAAGACACCACTTGATGAAGGGAAAGGTCCTTTTTTAGCCGTTTTTATTGACTCTTGGTTAGACTTAACGCTACTACTTAACACCGTTTCCTCGATTGTTGCATTTACTTTGTCCATCCACCCGGCTCAAACACGCATATCACATGTTTCCTAATTTCTGTATTCGAATAGCGCTCGTCAGCCTGATTTTCTTCCTTCTAAAAATCAAAAAGTATCGAACAGTTGCTCGATACTTTTTATAATTTGAAAAATGCATTACTTAATAATTAGTACTGGACACTTTGCAGCACTGGCAATTTTGTTACTAACACTACCTAAGAGCGTTCCTTTTACCATCCCTTTTCCAGTGCGTCCAACAACAACTAAGTCATAGTTATGTTCGTTCGCATAGTCAGAGATAATCTGCCCTGCTTCATACCCTTGGAATGAGTGCGTCTCATAAGCGATATTTTCATCTTTAAGAAATTTAATTGCACCTGACAAAACGTATTCATTTTCCTTATCTAATAACGTTTCTAGGTCAATCGAACCGGTAAACTCTCTCATAAACAGGGAGTTGATTGTTACATGGATAATGGATATTTTCTCACTACCTACTGCTTTAGCAAGCTGCGCTGCCTGTTGTAACGCTTTGGACGCCATTTCAGACTCATCAAGAGCAACCAGAATCTTTTTGTACATGTACCTTCCTCCTTAGTGTTTAATATTAACTAAGAATAAGTCTTATGTTTGCAAGAAACAATAGCTTCTTCCTTCAACTTTATTATACAATTTCTGGGTCTAAACGTCTATACCATTTTCGCAGGGCATCGCTAGAAACATTCACATAAGATCCTACTCGAAATAAACGCCCAGTAAAAGAATTGCTCAGCACAGATATACAAATGATGCGTTTTAAAAAAACTGGTCAAAGAATGGTATGATAAATGAAAAGTACATTGCGAGGTTTTGCGTATGAAAAAAAATATCTATGTCGTTGCTGCGGTCTTTAAACAGGGTGGGAAAATATATTGTACCCAACGTAATGCTGAGAAAACATTACCACTCAAATGGGAGTTTCCGGGCGGAAAAATCGAGGCAGGTGAAACAGCTACAATTGCATTACAACGAGAAATTTTGGAAGAGCTAAATTGCAAGATTGAAGTTGGCGAAGCAATTGAAACTACGACATATGAATATGATTTTGGTATTGTTCATTTGCAGACTTTTTACTGCAAGCTGACACATGGGACACCCGTCCTATTAGAACACTTAGCAGCCAAATGGGTTAATACTGACCAATTAAATGAACTTGACTGGGCACCTGCAGACATTCCTGCCATTGAAAAGATCATGCGACAAGGCTAGGGAATCGCTTAATTTAACGATACCATCTGCAGTAATAACAGAGGCCTTTTATCAATGCCACTTTTTATTTTTGAAAATCCACAATTTAGATGCTTTTTTTGCTATAATTTATCCACTGAATTGTATAATAATAAAAATAATTAAGTTCAATATCACTATCATTGCATTAAAGCGGCAATCGGTTTAGTAGAACAAAGGGGAACCTTCTATGGATTTTTTTGAAATATCCAGTAGCCATGTATCATCACTCACAAGAAATGAAAGAATTTTATTTGATTATGTCGTAAAAAATATTCATACAATTAAAACGCAAAGCATCCGTGAAGTGTCTGCAGCTTGCTTTGTTTCAACGACCACTTTTCTGCGCTTTGTTAGAAAGCTAGGTTTCACTGGCTATAGTGAATTTACTACAGTTCTCAAGTTTACTTCACTAGGCAAAACAAGCGTTGTGCCTGCGCCATTTGTCGTGGAACAGAAAGATTATCGTGAGGAATATTTAAAAAATGTGATTGAATCTGTTCGCGTCCTAGAAGCAACCAAGCTAGCCAAAATTACGGAAAAGCTAAAGGACAACCCACGCATCTATATTTTTGCAAAAGGGTTAAGTAAGTACGCAGCCAAATACATCAAGTATCTCTATACGATGAGTGGATTTCTCGTCGAATTTCCTGAGGATTATCAATACAGACAGGCTGTTCTTGCTCATATTGGCTCGGATGATTTAGTATTTATTCTTACCTATGAAGGGCATGATATCGAGCTGATTCAAATTGTGCAGAAATTGCGCAATCGCAAGCGATCACCGTTACTCATTTCAATTACTGGCGCAGATAATAATATTATCCAAAACATGAGCGATATTAACCTATACATTTTCACAGATGAAATTAAAATGGACAATTTAGATATCACTTCTCGCATTTCTACAATCGCAATAATGGAATTAATTATCTATCAGCATATGGAGGATATTGATAAAAATAGCGTGACCAATTGGAGCAAATCAGAGAACAGCAGGTAAGGATATGTTCATATCACACGACTTTTTCAAAAATATTTCAGCAAAATAGCTTATTAACACCAACCACCTTGCGAATTTCTTTCGCAAGGTTTTCGTATGAAAACAGATGAACCAATTCTTACTTCCTTATTCAATCATGCTGAGATTTAAATCCATAATCAAGTGATTAACCAATATTTGCGTGACGTAAAAATCATGATTAAATCAACATTCTCACTTGCATTTGACCAAATGTTACTCAAAATGTAACAAGTTACAGAGTGAAACATTCCGTTATCAAAGGTTGTAAAGCTATTTCAATGACGCTTTACTTGTACTATGATGGGCTCATAGCTAAGAAGTCCATTCGCTCGTGTCAAAAAAGCGTAAATATTTCTAAAGCTTAAATAAACTTCGAGGTGATAAACATGGTAGAAAAAAGAGATTTTATCGATACGAAAGATTTTACAAAAGAAGAAATTATATTCTTAATTGATCTTGCACGAAAAATGAAAGAATCAATTAAAAATGGCCATTATCCACAATTGTTAAAACACAAAACATTAGGTATGATTTTTGAGCAATCTTCAACTAGAACGCGTGTTTCGTTCGAAACTGCTATGACACAGCTCGGCGGACATGCGCAATACCTAGCACCAGGACAAATTCAATTAGGTGGACATGAATCAGTTAGCGACACTGCAAGAGTTCTCTCACGCCTAGTTGATATTTTAATGGCACGTGTCGAGCGTCACCATACGGTGGCCGAGTTAGCAGAATCCTCTACAATTCCTGTCATTAATGGCATGAGTGACTATAATCACCCAACACAAGAACTTGGCGATGCGATTACTATGTTTGAACATCTGCCAGCAGGCAAAAAGATTGAAGATTGCAAAATTGTTTTTGTAGGAGATGCAACGCAGGTCTGTGCTTCAACGATGTTTATGGCTACCAAGTTAGGAATGGAATTTGTCCATTTTGGACCAAAAGGATTCCAGCTTAGGGAGGAACATTTGAAAATTGCTGAAGAAAATTGCAAAATATCTGGTGGTAGTTGCTTAGTTACCGAGGACATCGATATTGCATTAAAAGATGCAGACTTCATTTACACAGATGTTTGGTACGGCCTTTATGAAGCCGAGTTGTCCGAAGAAGAGAGAATGAAAACATTCTATCCAAAATACCAAGTCAATAAAGAAATGATTGCAAAAGCTGCATCCCATGTGAAGTTCTTACACTGCTTACCGGCTACACGGAATGAGGAAGTAACGGACGAGGTGCTAGATGCGCCATACTCAGTGGTAATTGATGAAGCTGAAAATCGCTTAACGGCTATGCGTGCATTATTAGTTTACTTTATGAACCCATTCATAAACCCAGCTACAAAAGAAGTTGGTGACAAATATGATGCAGAATTTAAATCCATGTTGCAAAATGCGCCTGGACTTTAATTTTTCAGCGTAGACGAACAAGCGTTTATTTTCTCAGAAAGGAATCGCTCCAAGCACAAAATCGGTTCCTACTTGTACGCAATGAATCAAGACAAAAAGAAGGGAAGAGGCAGACGTTGAATTGCAAATCAGTATTTTAACAAGGCCTTCTTCCTTTTTAAAAAAGGGTGAACATAATGGAAAAGAAAAAATTTAGGTTATTTGACGCGGTGCTCATGGCCGTGTGTGTTATCCTAGTGGTTGAATCCGCAGCACCTGCCGCGGCAATCGGTCCCTCCCAGTTCTTCTGGTGGATTTCATTGCTCATCTTATTCTTCTTACCTTACGGACTAATCTCCGCCGAGCTCGGTACTACGTATGAAGATGAGGGTGGTATCTATGATTGGGTCAAAAGAGCCTTCGGTCACCGAATGGGCGCCCGTGTCGCATGGCTTTACTGGATAAACTACCCGATTTGGATGGCCTCACTCGCTGTATTGATTGTTGAAGTCTCTTCGCAAATTTTTGAAATTCAAATTGGTACTTGGGCTTCTGTATTCATTCAACTGGCATTTGTTTGGCTTGTTGTCACTGTTAGTTGTTTCCCTATTAGTGATAGTAAATGGATCCTAAACATCGCTGCTTTTTGTAAAGTTTTTATCATGTTAAGCCTTGGCATCCTTGGTATTTATTTCGCTATCACAGAAGGACTTGCTAATGACTTTTCTGGTTCGGAGTTACTGCCAACACTTGATGTGGCTAGCCTAGGATTTATCTCCGTTATTCTCTTTAACTTTTTAGGATTCGAAGTTGTCACAACATTTGCTAGTGATATGGAAAACCCAAAGAAGCAAATCCCACAAGCAATTATCTGGGGTGGTATTTTCATTGCATTCTTCTATTTACTAGCCGCCTTTGGCATGGGTGTGGCAATCCCAACAGAAGAACTTTCGACCTCTGGCGGATTAATTGATAGCTTTATGTTGTTAACCGGTGGGCTGAATACCTTCGTTGTCATTATTGGCATCATGTTCATGTACACACTCGCAGCAAACTTGATCTCTTGGGCACTTGGGATTAACTACGTTGCCATGCATGCTGCAAAAAATCATGATTTACCTGCCGTCTTTGGTAAAATCAATCAGAAAAATGAGATGCCAATTGGCGCAAGCCTTTTAAATGGTATTGTCGCATCTGTGCTCATTATTGCCGTGCCATTCCTACCAAGTGAAGACATCTTCTGGTCCTTCTTTGCACTTAACGTTGTCGCACTACTTGGCGCATACATTCTCATGTTCCCTGCATTCTTAAAGCTTCGCAAAATCGATCCAGATCGTGAGCGCCCATTCAAAGTACCTGGTGGAAATATCATGATTAAACTAATGACCTATGTCCCAATGGCACTGCTCATTATCACATTAATTTTCTCGGCAGTGCCACTCAACACATCAAGTGAAGAGTTAAGTGTTAAAATCCCAATATTAATTGGTACAATCGTCGCGGTAATCATCGGAGAAATTTGTATTACAGCTGCTGGAAAAAATAAAAAATAAGGAGAGATATTTACATGAAAACAATCGATAGCTCACCAAGAAAAGACGGATTCAGAATGCCAGGAGAGTTTGAAACCCACACAGGTTGTTATATGCTTTGGCCAGAAAGACCTGATAACTGGAGACTAGGCGCAAAGCCAGCACAGAAAGCTTTTGTTGCAGTGGCAACTGCAATTGCAAAGTTTGAGCAAGTTACTGTGGCAGCGAGTCCACGACAGTACGCTAATGCACGTGAAATGATGCCAGACTGTGTCCGCATTGTTGAAATTGAAAATGATGATGCTTGGGTTCGCGACTGTGGTCCATCGTTTGTTGTCAATGATAAAGGCTCTGTTCGCGGAGTCGACTGGGCATTTAATGCTTGGGGCGGTATGGTAGATGGCTTATATTTCCCATGGGATAAAGACGACTTGGTCGCGCAAAAGATTTGTGAAATTGAAATGAAAGACCGCTATCGCCTAGCTGATTTTGTCTTAGAAGGTGGATCTATTCATGTTGATGGTGAAGGCACACTCATTACCACAGAAGAATGTCTACTATCAGAAGGTAGGAACCCACAACTTTCGAAAGAACAAATCGAACAAGTATTAAAAGAATACCTCAACCTTGAAAAAGTCATTTGGCTCCAAAAAGGGATCTATTTGGATGAAACGAATGGTCATATTGATAATATTTTCAACTATGTTCGCCCTGGTGTTGTCGCTCTGGCATGGACGGATGATGAGAGCGATCCGCAGTACCCAATTTCAAAGGAATGCTATGATATTTTAGTCAATGCTACC
>JAVBKE010000005.1:0-6046 GCA_031554185.1 Caryophanales bacterium | reverse complement strand
ATTTGATACTCGGTTTGCACTTGATAATTAGCATCAATTAGCACTGGAAATGTTAGTCCGTACTGATTCACGAACCCTTGAACGTCGTTCTCTGGATCTTCGTTAATGGATAAGACGACATATTCTGGATAATTTTCATGTAGTTTCTGAATATCAGCCATTTCACTTTGACATGGTGGACACCAAGTTGCCCAGAAATTGACCAGTATTTTTCGCCCCTTATAATCGCTTAATTTAACTTTTTCGCCTTGCAGGTTTGCTAATACGAAATCACTTGCTGGTTTACTTTCAAAAGCTGTTCCGGCTCCAGTTGACTGTGTCTTTGTGACGCTCGAGCTATCTGGCTGATTACTTTGTACAATAAATACTGAAACAATAATTAGAATAACGATGATTGCTACTGGAATCCATTTAACTATTTTATTCATTTATCCACCTACATCTATTTTTTATTCTAGAGGAGTATACGATTTTTCGCCCTGCACGGTCAAGAAAGTTTTTACAATAGAAAAGTGTACCTGTTGCTCTTCGCATTACGAGAACTTCAGGTACACTTGGAAGCAGATTATACGCTTAATTTTTCTCGCAGAACAAGTGGTAAAATACCACCATGGCGGTAATACTCAATCTCAATTTCTGATTCAAATCGGATCACTGCTTCAAATTGCTTTATAGTACCATCAGGTGCTGTTGCTTTTACAGTGAGGCTCTGTCTTGGCTTCACTTGCTCATCAATCTCTATAGAGAATGTCTCAGTTCCAGTTAAACCTAGAGTATCTGCATTCTCACCATCTCTAAAAGTTAATGGCAATACACCCATAAGTACAAGGTTGGCGCGATGAATCCGTTCAAAGCTCTCGGCAATCACAGCTTTGATTCCAAGGAGATTGGTTCCCTTTGCTGCCCAATCACGAGAACTCCCCATTCCATAGTCCTTGCCAGCAATGACTATTAAGTCACGACCATTATCTTTATATTTCATACTAGCATCATAAATCGACATCGTTTCGTTTGTTGGAAAATAAGTTGTGAAACCACCGATTTGCCCATTAGCAATCTTATTGCGGATACGAATATTTGCAAATGTGCCACGCATCATCACTTCATGATTGCCACGTCTTGATCCGTATGAGTTAAAATCATCTTGGTCGACATGGTTATCAGTTAAGTATTTTGCAGCAGGTGATGTCTTACTAATGCTTCCTGCTGGAGAAATATGATCTGTTGTAACTGAATCACCGAAATAAGCAATCACTTGCAAATCGTTCAAAGAACGAATTTCGCGCAACTTCTCAGAGAGATTTTCAAAGTAAGGTGGATTTTGAATATAAGTTGATGATGCATCCCAGTTGTATAAAGAGGAAGCAACTGACTGAATTTCATTCCACTTTTGATTACCACTGAAAACTTGTGCATATTCTTTCTTATATAGTTCCCTCGTGACAACCTGTTGAATCAAGGCTTCAATTTCCTGACGAGTTGGCCAAATATCATCTAAGAACACTTGATTGCCCTTTTGATCTATACCAATCGCTTCTGTTTTAAAATCAATATCAACTGTGCCAACAAGCGCGTAGGCAACGACTAGTGGCGGTGCTGCAAGATAATTTGCCTTCACTAATGGATGAATTCTACCCTCAAAGTTTCGATTGCCTGAAAGAACAGAAGTGACAAATAAATCATTTTCAACTATCGCTTTTTCAATTTCGGGTAAAAGTGGTCCAGAATTACCAATACAGGTTGTACAACCATAACCGACGATATTAAATCCTAACTGATCAAGATAGGTTTGCAATCCTGCATTTTCTAGGTAACCTTTGACGACTTTTGATCCTGGTGCCAAAGATGTCTTGACAAAACCAGGTACCTTCAGACCTTTTTCTACTGCCTTTTTAGCAACAAGACCTGCACTGAGCATGACGTAAGGATTCGATGTATTCGTACAACTAGTGATCGCCGCAATCGCAATGGAGCCTGCTTTCATTGTCGTTTTTTGTTTACTAGTCAGCGTGATCTCAACTTGGCGATTGATATCATCATCAGAAAGTCCAAAACTCTGATTGCTGACCGGTGCTTTTAAAGCATCACGGTAAGTTGCTTTCATCTTTGATAACGGAATCAAGTCCTGTGGACGCTTCGGTCCAGAAAGGTTTGGCTCAATTGCGGCGAGATCAATTTCAATGAGATCGGTAAATTCAATCTCTGCCCCTGAGTAAAAAAGATCATTCGCCTTGCAATAGGTCTCAACAAGCGCTATCTGTTTGTCGTCACGCCCTGTTAATCGTAGGTAGTTTAGTACTTCTTTATCTACTGGGAAGAATCCGCAAGTTGCCCCGTATTCCGGTGCCATATTAGCAACTGTCGCACGATCAGACAAGGTCAATTTCTCCATACCTTCACCACAGAACTCAACAAATTTGCCAACAACACCTTTTTTTCGTAGCACTTCGGTTACTTTGAGTGCTAAATCAGTGGCGGTTGCACCATTTGGAAGTTGGTTATTGAACCTGACGCCAATCACTTCTGGTAATGGGAAGAACGAAGGTTGTCCAAGCATGCCTGCTTCAGCTTCAATGCCCCCAACACCCCATCCAAGGACGCCTAAGCCATTAATCATCGTCGTATGTGAATCAGTTCCGAAAACACTGTCAGGAAAGGCAAATGTTTTGCCATCTACTTCGCTTGTACAGACGACATTGGCTAGATACTCAAGATTCACTTGGTGCACAATTCCCGTTGCAGGTGGAACAGCACGATATCCATTAAACGCTTTCTCTGCCCAATTGAGGAATTGATAACGCTCTTCGTTCCGTTTGAACTCAAAATCAAGGTTTTCATCAAAACTCGCTGCAGTGCCAAATTTATCAACCTGAACCGAATGATCGATGACAAGATCAACAGGAATTTCAGGATTTATCATGGTTGGGTCACCACCAAAATCAGCAACCGCTTTTCGAAGCGATGCCAAATCAACTAATGTTGGCACACCTGTAAAATCTTGAAGAATCACGCGTGCAGGTTTAAAAGGCACATCAACATCTTCAGCTTCAGCACTTCCCCATTTGGCTAAATTGTCAGCATGATTTTCAAAGATAGATTTGTTGTCAATTTGTCTTAGAACAGATTCGAGTAGAACGCGAATTGAATAGGGAAGCTTTGCAATGTTCACATTTCCAGCTTCGAGTGATTTCAGACTAAAATAATAATGTTTCTTTCCATCCAGTTCAAAAGTTTGAAGTGTCTTATCTTTAAGATTGATCATTATTTACGCCCCTTTTTTAACAAAGTAATACAAACAAGTAAGATCCTTTTGAAAATGAGATTGGCACACTAATACGGCTGATTTTGTGCAATCTAAATTAATTTCACTTTCATCATACAATGAAAAGAACTTTCCATCAAAATATTTACATCCATATGCGTGAAAAAGACATACTATTAAATAGAAATGTGGTGAGCCATTGATAATATCATCACATTTTGCACAATCCAAGATGCAATGACGAAATTCTACTCACAGCAAAGAATCTAAATAGATAGGGTGTAAAAAACGATGGGAAAAGGAAAAACAAAGCACGTTATTGACTCACTACCCAGTAATGAATCAGTCAATGACATTGATGTAAACAACGCTAGCAGTAAATTACACAGAGTAACTGAAAAAGAAAAGTTAAATAACAAGAAACGTAAAACGAATCAATAAGGAGCTCTATAAATGCCAAATCAAAATGATCAACCCGTACAAGTGGGAAAAACGGAAACACCAGCTGAATCACTGCCAAAACAAGGTGCTAATCGTAAAAATAATAAACAACAGGCAACGCAAAAAAAACATACACCTGATCATTGATTAGCTTTGAAATAGAAGGGAACTGCAGAATTTGAGAGGTATTCAAACCGTTAAGTTGCTCTATATTAAGAAATGATTCAAGACGAACTAGCTAATAAGCTGGAGCTAACATATTGGAACCTCTGAATTTTCTGATAAAGCGAGAATAAGTTGCTTCAGATGGCACTCTCTCGGAAAGTGTAAAACCGCAGTCAAAACGAAAAGCCAAATCATTCTTTAATCGCCTAACCAGATCTTTGATGGTTGGAATTCTATCCACTAACCGAGCGATTAGTGAGTACATTAATGCATGGTAGTTTGTTTCTTCTGGTCGCCCTAATCTCCACCTCTCACTTACATGGAAAACAATCGAATCTACGTTTATCAGTGAAAAGATCATTTCAAATCGATATTTAGTTTGTACTACTCTTAATTGTAATATTGAGGATTTTGTAGAGATTAAAGGCAGCGAGACCCACAATGACTAGTCTTTCAAAGTGGGCCTCGTTTTATTGTTTCCTTACGATTTTGCTATATTACTTCTAATCCATTTTATAACTTCTTCTCTTTCCGAAACCAAGAAGATAAAATCATCAATACTAATTGAATATCGAGTATATTTTTCATCTATCCCATGTTCTTCGCCAACCTGATCAATTACAACAACTTTATTTTCAGCACTCGAAATTAGATACTGATTACCTTCAATGAGGAAGCCCTCGTAATCATTGCCTGTGTATAGAAGCTCTTTGAAATTTTCTTCTTTAACATTATCACTACTAGTGACAAATTCTATTGTTTCTTGTACAGTATCTAAATCCATTTCGGACAATAAAAAATCCTGCAATTTTCTCCGCTGTTGTTCATCGTATATAGATAAAACTTTTTGAATCCTAGGTACAATCATAGTCTTACACCTCCTCCATCATGGTTTTGGTACTGGGTAAGTTGTCCACACATTATTTAATTCGTCGTATACTATTTTCAAATGTGTTTCCCCTTTAGTACCAATCACTTTACCTGTATCAATTATGATAGAAAATGATTGTTGACCTTTATCTCCTATACCATTTGGTATTGTCTCAATTACTTCACCATTTTTTAAAGCATCCTGAACTATTTTATTAGCATCTTCAGGAGTGGCAACATTAAATTTTCTTGCACATTTTGCAGTGGATTCACTTAAATGCTTATTTTTTATTTCAAAAGCCTCAATGTTTATATCTGACAAATCAGGCCCTTTACTCCCCGTGGGGCTCATCTATGCTACTGAAAAAAAGAGAAAAGCTCCTAGGCATGGGGTCTATCGCTTCTAGCTACAACGACTACGCTAATCTACCGCGCTTTCGCTTACTGGCCTGGACAAAACAAATCAATGGAAATGATATTTGATTCGTTTCATCAAGGTACTGGGGTTTTTACCGCCTCAAAATAAGTAAAGTTTAAGTCCATTATATCATGCGGTTTCTTTTGGTGTGGGCATTTCATAGGCAGTTTTACGCTTCATCATTCGGTAAATGATGTTGATTAGCTTTCTCATGATGCAAATGATCGCTTGTATCTTTGTCTTGCCTTCTGCTGTCTTCTTCTCGAAATACGCTCTAAATGACGGATTTCTAACTACACCACTTGTACGTTGGCAAAATCCATTTCGTTTAAATTCTCTTTTACTGAACTTCGCGTGTCCTGAATTTGTTCGAAGTACTCACCAAGCTTCTTTTGACAAAATTCATATGTATATTGTTTACTCATCGATCAGTCACCCTTCCGATTTCACCATTGTGCTATCAAGCAATATTAGCTCATCAAGCACTTGATTTAGGCTTCTGTGAAACGTTTTCAAATCATTGATTAGCTCAGGTGCTTTCGTATCTTCCATCATGTTTAATGTATCGTCAATTGCACGGACAAATTCTGATTCTGAAGATGATAGAAGGTCACGAATTTCACCAATATATCCTCAGCAAAGGGCTCAAACTGGTTAATGCCATCTTGTAATAGGCATCCCGCACTTCTAAGTGCTTCTGGGTCAATTAGAATCTTTTCAGATGTAGTCATTTCCATCCCCCTTTCCAATCTATTGGATATTTTATACTTTCATATACTATTAGAGCATAAAATACAATTTGCAACAACACTTTTTTCCTAAAGCACTAATCAATCATCCGATTAAGTCATATTTAATCAAGAGACTGATATTGCAGTTAGCTTACTCAT
>JAVBKE010000232.1:0-3138 GCA_031554185.1 Caryophanales bacterium | reverse complement strand
ATCCACTTCCGCTAAAGCCGCTGCCACATAACGATCCCCAGAAACCGTTTTCTGATTAATCAACTCCCCTGCTTTTTGCAAGAAAGAAGCATCAATCACTTTCTCTGTCGCAACAAAGTTTTCAGTCAGATGATTTAGATTTGTAGTACCTGGGATAGGCAATACATGATCTCCCTGAGCCAAAAGCCAAGCCAAAGCAAGTTGTGCGGGAGTACATCCTGCTTGATCTGCTAAAGCAACAAACTGATCTAGTAAAGAGAGATTATGGGCAAAATGTGCCTCTGTAAATCTAGGCATGGGTCTGCGAATGTCTTTTTCTGTCAGTGCATCTACATCACGTAAACCATTTGCCAGAAAAGCACGACCTAATGGGCTAAATGCCACCAGCGCGATGCCCATTTCCTTACAGACAGAGGCCATCACAATCTCAGGGTTTCTAGTCCATAAAGAATATTCGTTTTGTACTGCAGTAATCGGATGTTCTTTTTGGGCTTTTTGTAAGGTTTCAACTGAGACTTCAGACAACCCCACATATCGAATTTTCCCAGCGGAGGCTAAATCTGACAAAGCCCCCACACTCTCTTCAATCGGGATTTTTTTATCCCAGCGGTGCAGATAATATAAATCAATATGATCTATTTGTAGTCGCTTTAGGCTCGCATCACACTGCGCTTTAATGGTTTCAGGGCGCCCATCAATCACTCGTTTGCCATCCACGCCGCCCATGCCACATTTACTGGCAAGAAATAAGCGGGAACGAAACGGTTTCAGTAAACGACCAAGTAATGCTTCGTTCTCACCAAAACCATACAAGGTAGCGGTATCAAAGTGATTGATGCCTAAATCAATGGCGTGATGCAGCAACGATTTTGCCTGATCTTCAACCGTCGGCGGTCCATAGGCATGACTTAGATTCATACAACCTAAACCAATACTAGAAACCGCCACGTCTCCAATTAATCTACTCTTCATTATTTATTGCCTTTAAAACGGGTAAGGACGTGGTGCAGTTTGTAAGGTAATCCACTGTAAACGGGTAAACTCTTCAATCACCCATTCCCCATTAAAACGCCCCAAACCTGAGTTTTTCTCACCACCAAACGGCGCATTGGTTTGATCGTCCACACTGATGTCATTGATGTGCGTCATTCCTACACAGATGCCTTGAGCAAACTTCACTCCACGCTCTAGATTACGGGTAAATACGGCGCTGGATAATCCGTATTGGCTTTGATTCGCCAGCTCCAGCGCGTGTGCTTCATTTTTGGCTTTGATAATAGGCAGTACAGGACCAAAGGTTTCTTCTATGGCGATTTCCCAAGTAGGATCTACATCTGTAAAGATATGTGGCGGAATAAGTTGCCCCACTACTTCACCACCAAAAGCCAATTTGGCACCATCTTTTTTCGCTTGAGCAATTTTACCAACCACGCTTTCAAGCTGTTGCTGATTGATGATTGGCCCAATCACGGTGTCTTGCTCTGCTGGATTGCCGACTTTCAGCCCTTTGACTCGAGCAAGAATGGCAGCGACAAACTGGTCATGTATTTTCTCATCCACAATTACACGGTTGGTACTCATGCAAATCTGTCCTTGATGCATAAAACGTCCCACAATAGCGGCGTGCGCGGCTTCTTCAACATCCGCATCATCTAAAACTACTAGAGGTGCATTGCCCCCTAATTCCAAAGCCACACGTTTTAAATGCTGTCCCATGGTTTTTTGACCCACGCCGTGTCCTACTTTGCTCGAACCTGTGAAGGAGATCAAAGAAGGAATAGGATGCTCAACAAAATAATCCCCAATCACGCGACCAGAACCCACCACCACACTGAGCAATCCTTTTGGCAAACCAGCTTCTTCAAATAGTTTTGCCAGTAACAATCCACCCGTAATCGGCGTGTCACTTGCAGGCTTAATCACCACCGCATTGCCCAATGCCAAAGCGGGCGCCACAGAGCGCATGCTTAGATGAAAAGGAAAATTCCAAGGGCTGATGACACCAATCACGCCAAGCGGTGCACGGTACACGCGGCTTTCTTGATCTTTAATGGAGGAAGGTAAAATATAGCCTTCCGCCCGAAGTGGGAACGTAGCAGACTCTAAAATGATGTTCTTGGCACTTTTTAATTCAACATAGGCTTTGCCAAAAGTGCTGCCTGATTCACGTACCAGCCAAGAAATTAGTTCATCAAAGCGCAGATCAATCAAATCAGCGACTTTTTTTAGAATTTCAGCGCGATCACGCGGCAGGGTTTGCCCCCATGAAACTTGAGCTTCAGAAGCGGCTTTATAGGCTTCATCTACATCTTGCTGATTGGCTAATTTGATTTTTGCCAACACTTCATTGTTATAAGGGTCTGTATCAACCAGAACACCGTCTCCACTGCCTTCTCGTTGTTTGAAACCAATGGGTTGTTGGTTAAAATCGGTATATTTTTGGGTACTCATATTTGCTTCTCTCCTTTTTGTGGATGATGATTTCAGCTACTTTTGATAGAGCCTTTATACTTTTTTATTCAGATTAGAGGATTAGATAGTAAGACCTCTTGAGCCTGACATCAACAAAGTCTCACTTAAATTTATGCTTTTTTTGCTTGTCCAAATCTGGCAGGAATGTGCCCACGGGTAATTGACAGTGCTAGGAGCACAAACAGCATGGCAACGCCCAGCATAATCAGGTATGAACTTGCCCCACCATATGAAATCACCGCAGCACCTGCAAATGCACTCACAATCGTCCCAACACGCCCCCACACCAGCGCCACCGCAGTACCTGTTGCACGGATTCTGGTTGGGTAGATGTAGGCACAAAGCGGATACATCACCGACTGCACCGCATTGGTAAATAAGCCATGAACGCCTAAGCCAAAGATCAATAATCCCGTATTTTGGGTAACATCAATGCCAAGTAATAAGAACGCGCTGACCGCCCCACCTGCACAGCAAAGCAACAATGGGATTCTTGAACCAAAGCGTGTCACAAGTAAAGCACAGCCCAAGGCCCCAAATACGCCGCCCATATTGTAAGCAGCCAATCCACGGCTTGCTACTGCCAAACTTAAGCCTTCAGATGCCAGCATAGTTGGCAACCAACTAAATGCAGCATATATGGTCAGTAAACACATGAAAAATGCA
>JAVBKE010000070.1:0-2993 GCA_031554185.1 Caryophanales bacterium | reverse complement strand
ACGTGCAGCTCCTGCACGACCAGTCACGGGACGCCGCACACTCGATCGCCCGACCGGCCGCTCCGCTGACCACCTACCTGATAGGCCTCGCGGCAGCCCGCGACGGAGGCACACCGGAGGCCGAGCAACGCGACGCCGAGGTGGCTCGCGCCCTGGCCCTCACGCACGCGACGGAGGACTGAGGTGGCCACGATCACCCTGCGCTACTTCGCCGCCGCACGGGCCGCCGCGGGCGGCATCGACCAGGAGGTGGTGGACTGCGGCAGCCCGGACGAGGCCTTCCGGGACGCCGCGCGTCGGCACGGGACGGAACTGTCCCGGGTGCTCGACATCAGTTCCTTCCTGCTCGACGGCCGGTCCCTCGACCGGGCCGCGACCGGCTCCCCCGTCGACGGGGCCGTGACGCTCGACGTCCTGCCGCCCTTCGCGGGCGGCTGACCACTCCGCCACCGTCCCGCGTCGGCAGGTTCGTCGCGGGACACACGGGTCAGCCGCCGATGGCCGACATGCCCCGTTCGGGCTGCTCGAAGTCGGCCTCGGCGATGCCGTGCCCGGCGGCCTTCGCCCGGATCGACAGGCCGAGCGCCGCGGCGATCTCCTGATCGGAGCAGCCACCGCGCAGCATGCCGCGCAGATCGCTCTCCTCCCGGGCGAAGAGGCCGGTGCGCACCTGCCCGGCCGCGGTCAATCGGATCCGGTCGCAGGCCCCGCAGAACGGCCGGGTGACCGAGGCGATGATCCCGACGGTCGCCTCGGTACCGTCGACGAACCACCGCTCGGCGGGTGCCGCACCGCGCCCCGGCACCTCGGTGAGCTCGAAGGACCCGGACAGCATGGCGAGGATCTCCTCGGCGCGGATCATGTTGTCGCGGGACCAGGTCTTCCCCGCGTCGAGCGGCATCTGCTCGATGAAACGCAGCTCGTATCCGCGGGCGATCGCGAAGCGCAACAGCTCCGGTGCCTCGTCGTCGTTCACGCCGCGCATCAGCACCGTGTTGATCTTGGTCCGCCGGAATCCCGCGGTGTCCGCGGCGGCCAGCCCGGCCATGACCTGACCGAAGCGGTCCCGACGGGTCAGTTCGGTGTACCGCTCCCGACGCAGGGTGTCCAGGGACACGTTCAACCGCACGAGCCCGGCGTCGCGCAGGGCGGCCGCGAGACCGCCGAGCCGCAGACCGTTCGTGGTCATCGAGATCTCCGGGGCACCCGGCAACGCGGCGAGGGCCTCGACCACCTCGACCACGTCCGGCCGGAGCAGGGGCTCACCCCCGGTGAGCCGGATCTCGTCGACACCGCATCGCACGGCCACCGCCGCGATGCGGGTCATCTCCGGGACGGTGAGCAGCGAGTCGGAAGGCAGCCAGGGCATGCCCTCGGCCGGCATGCAGTAGGTGCAGCGCAGCGAGCACCGGTCGGTGAGCGAGATGCGCAGGTCCCGATGCCGCCGTCCGTGGCGATCGGTCAGGAGGTTCGGGTACTCGACGGTCATAGGGAGCCCACCCATTCCTCGGTCCCGTCGCCGAAGACCTGTCGCTTCCACACCGGGAGCTTCGCCTTGATCTCCTCCACGAGTTCCCCGCAGGCCCCGAAGGCCTCACCACGGTGCGCCGAGGACACGGCCGCGGCGAGCGCCACGTCACCGATCTCCAGGGCACCGACCCGGTGGGTCGCGGCCACCCGGACGCCCGGGAAGCGCGCGGCCACGTCGGCGGCGATCCCGGCCAGGATGCGGGCGGCATCCGGGTGCGCCTCGTAGTGGAGCGAGGACACGGAGCGGCCACCGTCGTGGTCCCGGACGATGCCGGCGAAGCTGACCACCGCACCGGCCCATCGCTCGGTCACGGCGCTCTCGTGTGCGGCCACGTCGAGGACGGCCTCGGTGACGTCGGCCAGGGCGACGACGGACTCGGTCATGACTTCTCCTCGGACGCGGGGGCGGAACGGTGGTCGCCGTCGGCGAGTTGATCGACGAGGTGCTCGATCACACCGGCGAGGACCCCCAGACCATCGTCGACCCCACCGGTGGAACCCGGCAAGGTCAGCACGACGCTCCGGCCGCTCACCCCGGCGACACCGCGGGACAACAACGCGCCGGGCGCGACGCCCCGTCCGGAGTCCCGGACGGCCTGGGCGAGGCCGGGCAGTTCCCGGTCGAGCAACGGGCGGACGGCCTCGGGGGTGCGGTCCCGCGAGGTGATGCCGGTGCCCCCGGTCGTGACGACGAGGACGGCGCCGTCGTCGATCGCGGAGCGGACGGCACGGCGGATCTCGGCCTCGTCGTCCGGGACGATCTCGGCGTGCACGGTGGCTCCCCAGGCGAGGAGGGCGTCGACGATGCGCGGGCCGGAACGGTCCTCGCGATCGCCGCGCGCGCACCGGTCGGACACCG
Source organism: Caryophanales bacterium (assembly GCA_031554185.1). Classification (GTDB taxonomy): domain Bacteria; phylum Bacillota; class Bacilli; order JARBTR01; family JARBTR01; genus JAVBKE01. Next base: position 604 of record JAVBKE010000070.1, on the reverse strand, counting down.
TGATCGCGGCGGCGTGGACGTCGATCCGGGGGCCGGTCGCGGTCTCGGCTGCCCCGGGGGCATGGGTGGTGGCGTGGGCGTGGGCGATCGTCCCGGACGGGCCGCCGGACGCGATCGTCCCGGACGGCTCGTCGACGCGCTCGCCACGGACCCAGCTCCCGGAGGCGCCGCCGGACTTGCGTTCCACCCAGACGCCGCCGATGTGCGCGGCCCGGTCCACGGCCTTGACCATGTCGATCACGGTGAGGGCGGCGACCGAGACGGCCGTCATGGCTTCCATCTCGATGCCGGTCCGCTCGGCGGTACGCACCTGGGCCCGGATCTCGACGCCCTCGGGGACGAGTTCGACGCTCAGTTCCATCCCGGTGATCGCGATGGGGTGGCACAAGGGGATGAGGTCGGGGGTCTTCTTGGCCCCGGCGATGCCGGCGATCCGCGCGACCGCGAGGGCGTCGCCCTTGGCGAGCTCGCCGCGACGCAGGATCTCGACGGTCGCGGGGTCGCAGCGGACCAGCCCGACGGCGACGGCCACCCGTGCCGTCACCGGCTTGGCACCGACGTCGACCATGTGGACATGTCCGGACGCGTCCACGTGCGTCAGTGC
>JAVBKE010000051.1:0-3350 GCA_031554185.1 Caryophanales bacterium | reverse complement strand
AGTTTAGTCAGTACAACAACTTCGTCTTGCAAATGATTATTATGCAAGATTTTACAGAGCCTATTTGTCTTAAAAACAACACCACTAAACGTCGTTTGTATCTTCGTAGGTTGCAATGCCAAGTTAAACTGTTTACTTGAATTATTAAATTTAAATTTGTTTGTATTAGGAAAAGTTAGTTCTGGTCTGTGTAAGTACTTCACAGGTGTTGCCATAAGGTTCTCAATTTTCATCGAATCTAACCGATCACAAGCAACTTCAAAAAAATCATCAGAAATAGTATCGCCAGCCTCCATAAAAAAAACAAAATCCGAAGTTACTTCTTTCAATGTTTCGTAGTAAGCTTCCATTTTCGAAACTTCAAAATTAAAACTAACAACTGAGCCATGCTTGATACAGGCTTCCATCATCTCATGATAGTCTCCAAAGTGTAGTTGACCACTTGACCGATTAACAATAATTAATTGATCGCATTTTAATGCCCTAACCGGATAATCCTCAAGACACCCAGTGACAAGACTATTTAAAGTATCCACAAGACCTGTTTCATTATTTACCCCGATAACAGTTGTTATAGATGACCTGCTCATGCCAACACCACACTTTCTATCTATTTACAAAAAAATCATGCGTGTTCTATATACTCAAAGTGATCAATACTATAGCCCTTCTCACGTACAATAGGAGCATCTAGATTTATCAATTCGTCATGGGAGAATGCTGAGCTCCAAAACACAGTACGAAATTTACTACCTATTGTATCTACATAGTTATGCTCAACACCATCTACTAAAGCATCTCCCTTAATATAGGCTGATTTAGTAATATAATCTGAATTGGTATATTTAAAAGCATTAATCATATCTTCAAGATAATGTTCTCCATAATCAGTAGCAACATCGAAAAATGCAACTAAGTCAAATGCACATTTTGCCTCTTCAGTGAAATCAGACAATTGTAGAAGCACTTTTTCTGGGTACTGCTGCTTATCAAACATTTTCTGTATCCGCTCTGTCAATTGGTCAACCACAACGCAGACTTTCCTCACAACAAAATCAGTTGGAATCCCCACAAAATTTAATAGCTCATTCATTCGATGAAAGGACGTCTCTGTATTCATCACCCTACGCACACCATCGATTTGATGCTGGTAAATTGTCTCATCTGAAAAGTCTCTAAAGATCTCTTTCACACGACTCTGATTCTTAATAATAAACACATTAGGGAATGTTACTTTTATAGCAAGGCTATCATTTGATAACACAATATTACCAATCGCTTGCAATTCGTAAACACGGTTAGCCATCATTGAACGGCTATTTTTCACAGAATTGAGGTTGATTGCCCAATCAAACAGTTTATGAAGCTTCTGCAAATCAGTATGGCCAATCGCTGGTGAAAGATAAGGTATATATTTTGCAGGGAAGAAATAACGCTGATCTTTTTGCTGAAAATTGCGGTCAATAATTTTCAAAGTATGTCCAGCTGACAGAACACCATCAAATATCGCTTCCATATCTAAAGTACGTCGTGGATATTTCTGATAGCATGAGCCTGCGAAAAGCACAGTATTCTTCTGTTTCGATACCCTCATGCCGATTGGATTATGATAGCAAGGCTCAATCCCAAACTGAAGCACACTCACCCGCTCCGTATGGCAATGGGTCTTATATTGCGGAACAACTTCTACAGCCGTTGTGAAAATATAGTCACATTGTTTCGCAATGTCAATAAAAATATCATAATTGACCGGATCTTCTTTCGAATAAAATACAACCTTAATTCCTTTGCTTCTATAGGCATCAATAATACGCGAAAGGCGTTTTCTCATATCTAAGCGCTTCGGATTGCCGAGACCAACCCACTCATGCCCTAGCCCTTTCCAAGTGGAAACAACAATAAAAACATCAAGTTGATCGATATACTGCTTGTAATTTTCTTCAGTAATATAAAATAAGTTGGCCGCCCCTTCAAGTGATCTATAGAGAAATTCATCCGCTACAATACCAATATTGACATTTAACTGGCGATAATATTTACTGCCATTACTATCAGGAATTTGCTGGATTAAGCTTTCTACGCCTTGAAAAAAATCCAAATCCGCTTGCTGACCACGAACTTCCAAATATTTCTCAGGGTTCATTTGTTTTTCATACGCATCAGCGAATGCTGGCTGTAACTCTAATTTTAGCGATAAATAATCACTAATTTCAGTTACTGGTGCCCCATTTTTTAACTCAGCAATTGACTCCTTCTCAAATTCAAGAAACATTTCATCAATCACGATTTGCTTAGCTAATTTATTTTTTCTTTGAATCAATTTCTCTAATTGATCATTTCCCTGATTCATTCCATCACCTACGATATTTTTTTCGTAAACCCCAGAAGTACAAAGTGACTTTCCCCAGTTTTGAAGAACTTAACGCCTGATACTTTCGCTTCAAAACTGTCAATTCGCGAACAAGATTTTCATGCTCTAGGAACTTTTCATGATAATCATACAAAACTTCAATTTCCGTCTTCGATCGCTCAATTTGGTTCTCAATCAGCTTGATCGTTGCTTCTTTTTGCTCTGATAACTTTGATCTCCATGCATCGATTTCATCTAAGTAATGATTTTCTTTGCGCTTAAACAGTTGTTCTAGTTCAAATGTCAGTTGTTTATCAAGAATGATTCCGCTTAACCTATTCCCCGTTTTTTTGAAGGTAATTCCTATCGATGTTTGAAAGAATTTCAGACTCGATATGCACATTCCCGCTTTTTCTAGCTCTAACAAATCAGAAAGATAAAATTCCCCATTCTTGCCCAATGTTTTCCCATAAGGTACATCTAAAATTATCCGTCCGTTAGGTTCCAATATCCTCATTGCCTCTTCGAAATAGTTCTTTAGGTTCCCCGCAGCCTCGAGTTTTCCTGAAAAAATAATTGTTTGAAAAGTTTTACCATGGCGTTGTTTCTCTAGGAAATGCTGTTGAAACAAGTCCACACAATTCTTCACTTGTGGTTTCTCTTTTTCCAGTAAGCGCGTTAACTGACTAAACGAGTCATATCCCGGCAACAGCCCAGTCACTTTTATTTCTTTTCTCCCCAATAGAATAGGCAAGTCCGCTTGCTGATCCCCAAGCGTCAATATTTGATCACCAACTACCTGTTCAGCTATCCAAGCAGAACGCTCCGATATCAAAGACGATTTATTTTCATTTACAACTTGCATCAATAACGACTCCCTCATGAAACTAAAGCGTATCGCGATATATTTCTAAAAATACTTTCTTCTCATGCTGCCAGTTATACTTTTCTCTCGCTTCCAGACAGTTGGTTTTCATCTGATTGTATTCATCAGGATGAT
>JAVBKE010000065.1:0-18697 GCA_031554185.1 Caryophanales bacterium | reverse complement strand
AAGAAAATGACAATAAATGATTATTGTCTACCACGACCTATATAAATATGTTAAAATTTAAAAAGTGAAATGAGAAATTTCCAAATCCACTAATACGTCTATTTTGATCATAATCAGATTGTGTATGCGGTTTATTATCTCAAAAACCTACCTTACATATTTAGTGAAGAGACCACTCATGTATTTAAAAACCTTATAAAAGGACTGTTGAATTTGAAGAAATCTAAACCATTTTGGAAAAGACCTAGGAATATTATTTTAATTGTAATTGCTGTTTTTTTCTTTGGAATTAGTGGCCTTGCTGCCAAAGTGTATCATGACGTTAAGAATACCGCTGAGGAAATCTACACACCAATGCCTAAAGAGGTTAATAATGTCCGCGAAGAGAGTGAGGAAGCCACAGCAATTGATACGAGTTCAGGAAAACCGATTTCTATTCTGTTAATGGGTGTTGACCGCCGGGAGAATGAACAAGGACGAGCTGATACTTTGATGGTATTAACTGTTAATCCTAAGGAAAAATCAACTCAAGTCGTTAGTATTCCACGTGATACACGAACCGAAATTGTTGGCCATGGTACAGTTGATAAAATCAATCACTCTTATGCTTTTGGTGGTGCTGCAATGACGATCAATACTGTACAAAACTTCTTGAATATCCCGATTGATTATTATGTCGAAACTGATATGGATGGCTTTGTCGAAATTATTGATGCCATTGGTGGTATTGATGTGAATAACGCATTTGCTTTTAGCTCTGGCGGCCATTCATTTGAAGAAGGAAATATTCATATGGGCGGTGAAGAAGCGCTTGCTTATGTGCGAATGAGAAAATCAGACCCTGAGGGTGACTTCGGCAGACAGAAGCGCCAGCAACAGGTTGTTGAGGCAATCATTCAAAAGGGTCTTAGTGTAAAAAGTATAACGAATTATAGTGATATCTTAGATGTCATTTCTGCTAATGTTGAAACGAATATTAGTTTCGATACGATGAAAGATATTGCCAAGAATTATAGAGATGCTGCACAAAGCTTTGTATCACTTACATTACCAGGTGCAGGACAGAAAATTGATGGCATTTATTATTATGTTGTAGCTGATCAAGATCGACTCAATTTATCGATGCAGCTTAGAACACATCTTGGACTTGAAAACTAAAAAAATCCTGCTATTACATCTTGAGTAATAGCAGGCTTTTTTGGTTATTGTAACCGTAACCCCGTAAACTGTTTCTGACGCAGCACCTCGTAAATGACAATTGCCGCTGTATTTGAAAGGTTGAGTGAACGCACATGATCATCATTCATCGGTAAGCGTAGGCCTCGTTCTGGATGCTCGCTGAGCAGATGCTTAGGTAATCCTGTTGTTTCCTTGCCGAAAAGCAAGAAAATATCACCTGAAATTGCGGCATAGTCTATCTCACAATAATGCTTTTCTGCAAACTTAGTAATGTAAAAAAATGCAGCGCCTTTGTTCTTTGTGAAAAAATCATCGAGAGATTCATGGTAGCTGATATCTACGTGCTCCCAATAATCAAGCCCTGCCCTTTTCAACGCTTTGTCGTCGGTCGAAAATCCTAGCGGCTTAATGAGGTGTAATTTCGAATTTGTTGCAGCACAGGTGCGCGCAATATTGCCTGTGTTTGCTGGAATAAGTGGTTCAAATAAAACGATGTGAACTCCCATGGTGTGCTCCTTTAGAAATAATAACTATTATACCATGGAATTTGAACACTGAACTCGTAGCGTTTTTCTCATTATACTTTGATAAAAGGGAGTGAGCAGCTCATAAGTCAATGAACAAACCCACTCCCTCTTTATTTATACTACTACTACTCAATTTTGATTGAATCGAATGATTCATTAATCATGTCTTGGATGGCCTTATCAACCGAACTTCCTACAAAACCTAGAACGTAATCACCATCTTGTAGATATAGATAGTCCTTTGTTTCAGTCATTCCATTCGTAACAGCGGTCTGAGTCATGGAAGACCCTTTTTCCCCACCGATTCCAGTACCTTTTATTTCACTAAAAGTTGAATCTGGATACTGTTCTTTAATATCTTTCTGTTCTGCTTTGATAAAGTCTTCTAAACTTTTATCTGTCTTTTTAATCCACACTTCGATTGTTCCTACTGGCATATCTTTTGAAAAAGTTGAAACACTTAATGGGTAGAAATCAAGTTTCCCATCATCTAATTGTTTTTGTGCCTTTTCTGTATTAAGCACACCTGAATCAAGCTGATAATATTGTTCCATTTCTTCTTGACTTGCAACGGTCCAATTAAGTGGCAACTTCATTGACAGATTGATTGGTTCTACTTTTAATGTTTCGTCCTCCACTTGGCTTGTCGGTAGCTTTTGATTTGTTGAATTTTCGTCGCTACAGCCAGTTAGGCCACTTGCCAATACAACCACTAATAGGATACTTAGGATTAATAGTAAACCTTTTTTCATTTTGATCCTCATTCCTTCTTACTTTATTATTCGTATTTTGTAAATTTACAAAAGAGCTAGATGAAAGAAACAGCCCTCATATAACCCTTTCTCACGATAGTCTAGTAATCATGTTACCATTTTTTTCAGGAAAATGGAACCTCTCGAGCACTCACTAACCTCTATACAGTCTTATTAAATAAAACCCTATGAAAATCCATCTCCGGATAGTACAATTTTACAGTATAATAAACATTGAATAAAATGGGGAAAGCTGGTGGAGTTTTTGGGGAACCGCGATCGAATTCTATACTTACGTGAAATGTTGTTTCGTGAAACTGATGAGGATCATCCGCTCACAATGCAGGAAATCATCAGCAAGTTAGAATACATCATGAATGAAACAGTCACTGTCAAAACTGTGAGAGCTGATATAGAAGCTTTAAATGATCTTGGTTTTGAAATTTTGGAGCAATCCGAGGGCTCTGGGCACCCAAAGTCATACACACATGTGGCAAAAGACTTTGAATATCATGAGGTGCAAATGCTAGTTGATGCTGTTGCTTCTGGGCGATTTATTGATAAGGCAAGAGGCGAAATTCTGACGAAGAAGTTAAAAAGATTACTGAGTGAACATCAAGCAAGGAAAATAAGAACTGAATTAATTATCAACCCACTTGCAAAGAGTTCAGTGCCAAATTTCCATCTATCTGTAAGCCGCATTGACCAAGCAATTGCTGAACAAAGATGCATTCATTTTCAATATGGTACGCTAGATTGGGCTAAGAAATTCGATCTCAAACATGGTGGTGAACGTTATACCGTGGAGCCCGTCGGCGTTGTCTGGCAGGAATCCTATTACTATCTGGTTGCTTTTTTGAATGATGAGAAATACCCACGTAATTTCCGAATTGATCGGATGCGGGATGTTGCAATTGCTGATAAAAAGTTCATCAAAAAAGAATTTGACCTAAAGAAATACATCTCAGGTTCGCTCAATATGTTCGGTGCTGGCGATTTTATTCCATTAACATTAAAATGCAAACACGAAATTGTGAAAGGGATGATTGATGAATTTGGAACAGATTTCACATCACAGCTGGTCGATGAAGAGTACTGCATTATCAAAGTTACTGCAAAAGACAATATCGGCCTTGTTTTTTGGCTACTTCGTTGGGGCTCATCTGTTGAAGTTCTACAACCTGTCCAAATTCGTGAGGCGGTAAAGGCAGAATTAGCTAAAACACTAGCTAATTATCAATCACATCTACTCACCAAAACTGACAACAATCAAACTTGCTAAATGGTTTCCAGCTCCACACCACGTACACCGTGGATGCTGGATATATGGTAATACACTTCTAGCAAGTCTTTTTTATGTTCAACAGCCACTTTGAGATTGAGTTGTTGTTCTTCGTCAATGTCTTTCATATAGACATGGTTAATCGAAATCTGAGCTAACCTAATCGTTTGCATGACAGACTCAAAATATTTTCGATCCTGCAAGTCAATACGGAGTATCATCTCCTTTTCACCCAATGGCTTTAACCCTAGAAATGAAAATAGGTATGGTAGGAATTCAACACTGATGATTAAAAGTACAACTGCAATCGTTGCCGCGAGGTAAAACCCAGCACCAACGGAGATCCCAATACCTGAGGCACTCCAGATAAGCGCGGCTGTTGTTAGTCCAGAAACACTATCATGCCCTTTTTTTAGAATCACTCCAGCACCGATGAATCCGACGCCTGATACAATTTGAGCAGCGAGACGTAGTGGATCCATATTGATGTTGATATGGTTCAGTGTTCCTTTAAACTGATAGGCCGATTCAATGGAAATAATCGTGAGTAAGCAACTGGAAATTGAAATGACAAGACAAGTTTTGAATCCGAGCTGTTTTCGTTTGATTTCGCGTTCGAGCCCGATAACTAGCCCTAGAAGCGCAGACAAGCTTAGCTTGATTAGAACGGCGAGATTAAACGCTGTTAACATAAACCGTGCCTCCTGTAATGAAATCTGTGAGATTTGCACAGTTAATGAGCGGCAAAGCCGCCTCCTTTGCTGCTTTATAAGATCAGAAAAAATTTTACAAAAGTTTTTCTTTGAAATTTATTCGAAAACCGCTATAATTAGAACTGCTGGCCATGAAACGATTGTGGAAGTTCAGATGGAGAGCTGTCCGAGTGGCCGAAGGAGCACGGTTGGAAACCGTGTAGGCAGGCAACTGTCTCAGGGGTTCGAATCCCCTGCTCTCCGTAATGATGCTAATAACGAAAACGACTAGAAGTCATTGACTCTAGTCGTTTTGTTTTAAATTGCTCGCCCTTCATTCATCAAATCTGTTGTAAAATGATCAACTCAGGTCAAACGACCAAAATGTCTCGCTTCGCTATTTTCAAATTCCCTAGCCAGTTGTTTCTCAAACACCCGCTTCACATTAGGTGATAGCGCTTCAAGCTGCAGTGCTTCTTCTAGTGCTTGCCAATTTTGTTTGTCATGAACCAACAGCTGGTTAATAAAATCTACAGTAAATTTCTCTGAGCCTTTTTCTACTAATTCGATTTCTCCTTCAGGTGCAATCAGCCCTTCTTCTAATACGCGAACATAGATCCCTGTTCTTCCAGTCTGTTCAATCCAAATTGGCATGTCCCTTTCACCATAGATATAACCAAACTTATAGCAAGGTCGGCGCGGTTGAGAAACTTGAATGACCGCTTCTCCAATTTTGTAGACATCGCCAATTGAGGCTGTTTTTTCTGTAAGGCCTATCGTAGTAAATGTCTCACCGAAAGAACCATGGGCCAGTTTTCTCTGCAATCGATCTTCCCAATAGCTAAAATGCTCAAAAGAATACAATAACGCTGCCTTTTCAACGCCTCCATGATGCTTCGTATCCGCTTGTTCGTCCCCTTCTAGAGAGAGTTTACTCAAAAATAGTGGGAGAGAACTAGTCTCCTTCACAAGTGCTGAGGAAAACTTCATCTTATCATACACATACATTTTCGGTTTACTGGTATTGATTGAAATATATTGACTCATATGCTCACTCCTCATCAAAAGTATTTTGAATCATGCACTCGTTAGCATCATTTTCCTCACAATTATATCATCTAGAACACCTTCAAGGAAAAATTTCGACCAGATTTGGCAAAAAAATATGCCTACAAAGATACGTATTTTCCCGTCAAAAATGACGGGTATTCCCTGATTTATTGTTTGTCCTCACCGCGTTACGATACAGATAGAGAACGTATTTATTTGAATATAAATGAGGTGTTTCATTTGTTCCAGATTGTAGACGAAGGCCTTATCGATGAGATGGGAATTCTTAAATTCACTTGTAACATACTAGAGGTGAAAAAGAATCAATTTCTATTTAATGAAGGAGAGCCTGGATCAAATTTGTATTTTATTTTATCCGGAAAAGTACTCATTAGTAAAAGCAACCATATGGGTCGTGAATTTTCTCTAAAGATTTGTAAAAAGAATGATTTGTGTGGTGAGTTAATTCTGTTTACGGATAACGCTGCCTATTTTTTCAATGCAAAAGCAATTGAGAATGCCAGAATTGCGGTGATTTCTAAAGAAGCTTTTGAAAATGAAGTGCTCAATAATCATGAACAAGCGATCAAATATTCAATCTGGTTGACAAGAATTACGCAGCGGTATGCTACTCGATTATGTGGTTTGATTGCGCATGGAAAAAAGGGGAATCTCTACTCTACACTGATTGAAATGGCAAATAATTTTGGTATTCAGCATGAGGATGGCAGTATCACGATCGATCATAAAATTACCAATCAGGAACTGGCAGCATTCTGTTCAGCAACACGGGAGACTGCAAATATTATTCTGAACGAGTTGAAAAAAGAGCAGATTATTAAAATCGATAGAGGCAGAATTACGATCATAGATGTCGAAGGGTTAAAAAACCAGTTAGGATGTGCGCATTGTGTAGCTACCTGCTGCATCGGTAGTTAAGTCATCACTCACGCATACTAGCACACAAAATATTATCGCCTTTACAACGAGTTCCCAAATACCGGAATAACATCACTCATCAAGTGAAAACAAAATCGCATTTTCCAGCTTGATCCAGCGTCCTAGAACTCCTATTAATCAGCCTTTCACAATGCGTGATAAAAAAAAAGATTTTTTTCGTGAAAAAGGGTTTACAAACTGATTGAGGGAGTGTACAATAAAAAAGTTGTTTCAGAGAATAAGAAAACATTCACTGAAGCTAGCGCGGCCCCTTGGTCAAGCGGTTAAGACACCGCCCTTTCACGGCGGTAACACGGGTTCGAATCCCGTAGGGGTCATCTGTTTCTGATAATTGCATAACAACCCGTCAATTAACGATTGAATTCTTGTTAGGGAGAATTTGGTCGTTTTTTTCGTTTTCGAAAAAACGGGACAAATTATCACTTTTTCGTGGTTATGGAGCCGGAATACCGCATCCTACTGATTTTTTTCACAAAAAAAAGAACAAGCCTCACTGATTGCCAGTGTACTTGTCCTTCTTCTTTCACTACGTTCCTGACTGGATTCGAACCAGCGACCTACTGCTTAGGAGGCAGTTGCTCTATCCTGCTGAGCTACAGGAACATATCACCTTCTATTTTACTACAATTAAGCGATCTTGGTAAGAGGTGATTTATTATCATATCATTTAGTTCACTGTTAATTCATGTTCTCGCGAAAATATCGCTAGTTTCTCAACAAACTCATCAAATTGTGCCAAATCCATTTGTTGCTGAGAGTCAGATAGCGCAACTGATGGATCTGGGTGCACCTCAGCCATAATGCCATCAGCACCAACTGCTAGTGCCGCTTTAGCCGCTGGCAATAGTAAATCCCGTCTTCCAGTTGAATGAACCACATCAACAAATACAGGCAAATGTGTTTCCTGTTTTAAAATCGGTACAGAAGTAATATCAAGGGTATTCCTTGTTGCTGTTTCATAGGTACGAATTCCTCGCTCACAAAGAATAATTTCTTCGTTCCCTTGCGACATAATGTACTCAGCCGCATAGATAAATTCGCTAATTGTTGCTGCTAAACCTCGTTTTAATAAAACAGGCTTCTTGACAGCACCAGCAGCTTTCAGTAAATCGAAATTCTGCATATTACGGGCGCCAACCTGAATGACATCAATATATTGTACTGCTTCCTCAATATCTGCCGGATTGGTAATCTCACTAATCACTGCTAATCCGTATTCATCTGCTACTCTACGCAGAATTTTTAATCCTTCAATCCCTAAACCTTGGAAGTCATAGGGTGATGTTCTTGGCTTGAAAGCGCCGCCGCGAAGTAGTTTAAATCCCTTCGCTTTGACCGCTGCAGCCACAGTAGCCACCTGCTCATAACTTTCTACCGCACATGGACCAAATACATAGGCAGGTGTAGCACCACCACCAATTCTTTGCCCATTTATTGTAAAGACAGTGTCAGCAGGGTGCTTCTTCCGTGATACAAGTAGTTCCTTAGCCAGATCTTCCCCTTGTAAATCAACACAAGCTTTGAAAATCTGCTTGAAAAGATGAACAATTGTACCGTCATCAAATGGACCTTTATTTTGTTCAGTTAAAAAGTTTATCATGTCACGCTCGCGAACCGGATCATACTTGGCAGCACCTTGTCTTGCCTTCACTTTGCCAATCTCCTGCACTATCCGGCCACGCTCGCTGATTAATGCTAGCATTTGAATATTGATTTCATCTAATTGTTCACGAAGCATATCTAGTTCTTTATTTGTCATCATGTCATTTCCTTTCCCTCTCACTCATTATAAAGAAAACCGTGAGCAATGTCACGAAAGGCAGTACCTCTTTTTGCTGGAAAAAATCAAAGTTAGCACCTCACAGCATCTGCAAAGTGCTAACTATTTTTCCCCATATATTTCAATGTGTTTAATTTTCAGGCAAAGTAGCGAATCTGATTGCAGAACTACATTCTGGCAATTGTTTCTCTCACTAATTTGATAAAACTCGATTTCACTCTTGATGCCACTTCAATGACCTCTTCATGGCCAAGTGGCTGATCTAAAATACCACATGCCATGTTTGTTAAACAGGAAATTCCTACAGTCTTAATCCCAGCATGGACTGCCAATAATGCTTCTGGTACAGTTGACATACCTACTGCATCTGCGCCAAATCCACGAATCATCCGAACTTCTGCTGGTGTCTCATAGAATGGTCCTGTCCACCATGCATAGACACCTTGTTGCAGATTGGTTCCCTGCTCTTTCGCTACATCTAAGACGATTTGTCTTAGCTCTTTGTTGTAAACTTGTGATACATCAGGAAAGCGGGTTCCCAAAGCATCATTATTAGGACCAATTAATGGATTATTGGCTACTAGATTCAGATGGTCAGTGATCAACATTAAATCACCCGGTTCAAACGAGGTGTTAACTGCACCACAAGCATTTGTGACAACCAGTTTTTCTACACCAAGTGCCTTCATTAATCGCACAGGAAAGGTTACTTCATCCAGGGAAAAACCTTCATAGTAATGAAACCTCCCCTTCATCGCGACAACATTTTTCCCACTTAATTGACCGATGACCAATTCGTTTGCATGGCCTATGGCACCCGATTGTGCAAAATGAGGGATTTCATTGTAAGGGATTCTAACAGCATCTGTGATTTCATCAGCCAGTGCACCGAGCCCTGACCCCAAAATAATCCCAATCGCTGGAACCGTTTTTGTTCGACTGTCCACAAATTGTTTTGCCTCTATAATTTCTTCTACTTTATGCATGTACAAGCCCTCCAAAGTTTTTCATCAGTTTACCATGTTTCTGACTTTTCTTCGACCTTGTTTAAAAAATTTTTTATCTGCTAACTTATTTAAGGTTTTTGTAAGGTTGGCGTTATTAACAGGTAAGGTAGACACTGTATTATATTCATTAGGCAAGAAACGGACGGTATGAGGGATGAAACTTTTATTACCTCATTGACAAAAATAAAGCTACTTGGAAGGAAGATATAATGAAAAAATCATATTATTATTGATACCACTGTTAATGCTAGTTACGATGGGAGGATGCACTTTATTTTCTGAAGAATGCTACCAGATGACAGGATATAATGAAAACGGCGATGCAAAAGAACTTGAGCTTACAGCTTCAAAGAATCTTCGTAAGTATGCCTATCTCGTCATTAAGTATCGCGATAAAGTGCTGACCTATGAGGTAGTAGAAAAGTCAGAAGTGCCAGTAAAAGCACTGGAAGCTTTAGAAAAATAGCTGCTAGCCGCGTAACGAATCGATGTTTACCAGCATTTTGTAATTGAGGCCTGATTGTAGAATCGGCTCTTTTCTATTCTCACAGCTCTTTTTCTCCAACAGAATGAGGTTTAGGATATCTTTTTGAGCTAATCTTTTTTATAATAAAGCTAACAAAACGTCAATTGAAAGTACACAACTTTACTGTTTGCCTAGAAAAAGGGGGGAAATCGATATGTCTCAAAGTGTTTTAATCATTGATGATGAGGAAGACTTGATTAAGTTATTAATGATTGTCCTAGAGAAAGAAGGAATCAAACAAGTTTATTCAGCAACAACGGCTACAGAGGGGATGCGTGTGTTCAAAGCTGTCAAGCCAGACCTTGTACTGCTTGATATTATGTTGCCGGATGGTGAGGGTTTTGATATTTGCAAGCAAATGAGGCAGATATCTCAAGTGCCAATTCTATTTATGTCCGCAAAATCAGAGGAAATCGATAAGTTACTAGGGCTTGCGATCGGTGGGGATGATTATATTACGAAGCCGTTTAGTCCGAAGGAAGTAGCCTATAGGGTGAAAGCGCATCTACGTCGTGCAGCCTTTGTTCCAGAGGCAAATACTGAAGTTATTCGAGCAGGTACTTTCGAACTGGACGAAACTCGTAGCGAGCTAAAGAAGAGCGGAATCATTATAGAGCTAAAGCCTAAAGAACTTCGCTTAATGACTTTATTTATGAAGAATAAAAATCAAATTATTAGCAAAGAAACATTATATACTCGGGTTTGGGGTGAAGATTTCTTTGGCTTCGATAATACGATTATGGTTCATATTCGGCGACTTAGAGAGAAAATCGAAGAGCAACCTTCACAGCCTAGTCACATACTAACTGTCAAAGGCTTGGGCTACAAGTTTGTCGTAAAGGATGATGGAAAATGAAATGGAAACTAACCAGTCGTTTTCTATTTTCAGTCATTGTGATTGCGATTTTAGTTGTTGTCTTAAATTTTATCCTAATAACCGCTTTAATCTTGTCCTATCCTAAAATGAGCGACAGTGCAATGGGAGAAGCGACCTCTTTTACGAGGGATTTTAGTCAAGAAATAAGTGAAGTGAACGGTGAGATCATTGTCTCAGAAGCAGGCAAAGCAGCGCTGCAAGATCATCATGGCTGGATTCAAATTCTTAATGAAAACGGCGAGGTCGTTTATGAGTACAACACCCCTCCGGGCCTAGCAACACATTACAGTCCAATCGATGCTGTGCAAATGTACAAATACAAAGAAGTTGATAGCGACACAACTGTTTTTGTTGGCCGTACAGAGCCATTACCAACAGAGCTAAGCTATTTCATCGGTTTTTCTGATCCAACTATTTCCCGCGTTGTCTTCAATAGTGATACGGATCATTTACAAAGATTACTTGCGATCAGCACACTCTTAATCATCATCGTTGATGGCCTGACAGCTTTACTTGTTGGTTACTTGTTTAGTAAAAGAATCACTGCACCTGTTGCGTCTGTTGTCCATGATATTCAAAAACTATCCGAAAAAAACTATCAAATTACGCCTATCAATAAAGGTGTTTATCAAGAGGTCGGGACTCAGATAGGAGAGCTGTCTAAACAATTACAAGCTAGCGAAAAAGAAAGAAAAAAACTCGACCAAATGAAAGAAGATTGGATCGTCAATATCTCCCATGACTTAAAGACACCGCTCGCTTCGATTCAAGGCTATGCTGAAATGATTAAAAACACTGACTATCAGTTTACACATGCTGAAATTGTAGCGTTTACGGATATTATTGAGCAGAAAGCGCTCTATATTAAAGATGTGATTGAAGATTTGAATTTCTCCAATCGTCTAAGAAATGGTGAGGTACAACTAAATCAGAAATCAATCAATTTAGTTTCCTTGCTAAGGAATACCGTTATTGATTTTCTGAATGATCCTAAACAAGCGAGCCATGACATTGAATTTGATTGTAGCAGTGAGCATATTCCTTATCGCCTCGATGAGTTGCTGTTTCAAAGAGCGATTAATAATCTCGTCTCAAACGCTGTTGTTCACAACGATAAAGAAGTTAAAATCATCGTATCTGTTTTGCAGCAGAGTGATCACGTGCTCATTAAAATACAGGACTTTGGCAAAGGGGTTCAAGAATCAGAGCTGGAAAAAGTTTTCGAGCGGCACTACCGCGGGACCAATACAGGTGCTACGCACGATGGTTCTGGGCTAGGAATGACAATTAGCCATGATATCATTCTCGCTCATAACGGTGATATTTCAGTTGAAAGCGACTATGGTGTTGGCGTAACCATTTCAATCCGGTTACCCCTATACTAAAACAATCAGCTAGCAAAAAATTCCCACTAGAAATGGGATGAAAAGGTGCTTTGAAATCCATACCAAGCTACCATTTCTCGCCCATATCTAGAGGGACTTTTTAAAAAATTATTCACTAACTGGTACGACAGCACCTTCGTACTCCTTGATAATCCAGTCCTGCATTTCTTTTGATTGCAATACGTCAACAAGTTTCTGAATGTCCTCGTTATCCTCATCACCCTCGCGAACTGCAATGACATTGACATATGGTGAATCTTTATCCTCAATTGCAATAGCATCCTTCATTGGGTTTAACCCTGCGCTTAGTGCAAAATTGGAATTGATGACCACTGCATCACCTTCATCATTGTTATACAATTGCGGCAGTAGTTGCGCCTGATAATCAGCTTTAAATTCTAAATGTTTCGGATTCTCTACAATGTCACTAATTTGTGCTTCGGATTTCTCTACGCCTTCTTGCAATGTGATCAAGCCTTCTTGCTCAAATAAAGTAAGAATTCGGCCATGATCTGAAACAGAATTACTCATTAAAATAGTTGCGCCATCTGGTAATTCATCAAGGCTTTTATATTTCTTTGAGTAAACACCGATGGGTTCGATGTGAATACCACCAGCATTGACAAATTCATAACCTCTTTCATCCATTTGTTGCTCCATGTAAGGGATCGTTTGAAAATAATTTGCGTCAACGGATCCATCGTCTAAGACTGTGTTCGGTAAAATATAATCGTCATACACTTTGACCTCAAGCTCGATTCCTTCCTTTTCTAAAATTGGTTTTGCATGTTCTAGTATTTCTGCATGCGGCACACTAGTCGCGGCAACAATTAACTTATCATCCGCTTTGCTCTCAGAACTACTATCGCTTCCACAAGCTGTTAATGTGAATGTTAATAGACAACTGATTAAAACAAGTAAACTCTTTTTCATGTCAATTCCCCCATTATTTTTTAATATTACTTACCATACAACTACTAGCGTTTATCTAATTTCTTTGTCATTGTGTTTCCAACAAATTGAATCACAAATACGATCAATAGAATAGCGACGGTTGCTACAAAGACAATGTCTTGTTGATTACGCTGATAACCAATCACGTAGGCCAAGCTTCCAAGCCCACCTGCACCCGTTACCCCGGCCATTGCAGTTAAACCAATTAGCGAGATTGCTGTAACAGTAATCCCTGAAACAATTGCAGGTAATGACTCTGGAATTAATACTTTCACAATGATTTGCCAAGTCGACGCGCCCATTGATTTAGCTGCCTCAATCACACCTTTATCGATTTCTCTTAATCCCATTTCAACCAGCCGCGCATAGAAAGGTGCAGTACTAACAACCAATGCTGGTAATGCGCCATTCTCCCCAATGATCGTGCCAAAGATTGCTTTTGTTACCGGAATCAATAGCACAAACAAAATAATAAACGGAATCGATCGACCAATATTGACAATAGCGCCAATCACCCAGTGAATCCATTTGTTCTGCCATGCGTTCCCTTGTAATGTAAGAAATAGAACAAGTCCTAAAACAATTCCGATTGCAAAAGAAACGATCAGCGCAACTCCAGTCATATAGAGTGTTTGAAGAGTCGCCTCCCAAACAACTGCCCAATCAACATTTGGTAATAAATCCTCAAACATAGCACATCACCTCCGCGCCAACTTCATTCTGACGGATAAAAGCCAAAACCTCATTGATTTCAACTTCGCTACCATTCAAGTGGATATACAAAGTTCCAACTGCTCCATGCTGTGTTTGAGAAATATTGCCCTGAAGAATATTCACCTCAGCAGTAAAATCGCGAATGATCTGGGATAGAAGCGGTGCTTCTGCAGATTCTCCAATAAAGGTCAGTTTAACAACTTTTCCTGTTGGATATTTTTTCAACAGATGCGTAACGATTTCCCGCGTATCTCCTTGGCTATTCACCTGCTGTACGAACCGCTGTGTTACTTGCTCTATTGGATTCTTAAAAATGTCAAGCACATCACCCGTTTCAAGTACCCGGCCTTGCTCCATGACCGCCACGCGGTGACAAATCTTCCGAATCACATGCATTTCATGAGTAATGATGACGATTGTTAAGTTAAATCGCTTATTGATATCAACTAACAAATCAAGAATTGAGTCGGTTGTTTCTGGATCTAATGCGGATGTTGCCTCGTCGCAAAGAAGCACCTTTGGTTGGTTAGCAAGTGCTCTGGCTATGCCAACGCGTTGCTTTTGCCCACCACTTAATTCAGATGGATAGACATCCGCTTTGCCATCAAGACCGACCAATCCAATTAACTCATCAACTCGTGCTTTTCGTTCTGCTGCGCTAGCGCCAGCAATTTCTAACGGAAATGCAATATTTTCTCGTACTGTTCTTGACCAAAGCAGATTGAAATGTTGAAAAATCATTCCGATTTCCTGCCTGACTTTACACAGTTCTTTTCTTCCTAATGAAGAAAGATCCCGACCTGCCACTTCCACTGTTCCAGCAGTCGGCTTTTCCAAACCATTTAACATACGAACTAGTGTACTCTTACCCGCACCACTATAGCCGATAATTCCGAATATTTCGCCAGTTTCAATTTCTAGAGAGGCTCCATCAACCGCATTTACTTGTTGCTTAGAGCCATTTTTAAACGCTTTACTAACATCTTTTATACGAATCAATCACTCATCTGCCCCTTTCTTTATCAATACTTCAACCATTTCTAGTCCGTGGAAACCATTTGGCCAAACAGAAATTTCAGGTGAAGTCTCGATATAAATGACCATAATAAAAACCTTTCAGCTCACAAGGCGAGCAGAAAGGCGCAGATTAAATACGATTCCTTTCCCTCATCTCTCAAACCACATAAGTGATTTGTGTGAATTGGCACCTTTTCAACTAAATGAAAGTTGCTGGTTGCCGGGCTTCATCGGGCACATCCCTCAGCCTCTCTTGATAAGAGCTTAACAGTTCTATTAGGTTATTTCAGATGGTACCACGCCTGGCAATGATGTGTCAATGGTTTTGCTCGATATAAATTTGTCCCCCATCGATTTGATTCTGAGAAAGTAATCTTTCAATTTTCCTAGGGGGCCCTTACATAAACACCATCTTCACAATATTTTCATCGTTTCATAAAGAAACAATGTCTCCACTCTTTTAGGTTACTACCATGTCATTCCTGCGGGTACTAACAAAATATTTATTATTGTACATACACGATTCATTGCCGATAACGAGGTAGAAAATAGGATTAGATAGATTAGTCAATTTATATTCTAATTTAAGGTAATTTAAATACAATTTTTATGATGTTCTCTTTTGTCAGAGCTGTATATTTGGTATTCTATTAATTGTAGAATTGTTTTGAGAATGCTAATTAGAATTTCACCGTTTCATTGTGGATGGTGAAGCGTTCCTTGATGGCGACACATTTTCGTAACATTTTTGACGCAAATAAGCCATTTTTTTTACTTACCAATGGCTGTTTTTGTGTCATGATATTTATGAAGACTTATGTATGTAAAATGAGATATTCTTCACATGAAGGGGGACATGAAGGATGGTCAAAGAAAAAACAATTTTCCAATCAGCGATTGAGAGAGGGGTTTCTAGACGAGATTTCCTGAAAATGTGTACTGCACTTGCAGCGACAATGGGGCTTGAATACGCACAAACTGATCAGGTTGTTAGTGCATTAGAGTCTAAACAGAAACTGCCAGTCATCTGGCTACAATTTCAAGATTGTACTGGATGTACTGAGTCATTTATTCGCTCTACACATCCAACAACCGAGAATTTGTTACTAGATTTAATCTCTCTTGAGTATTCTGAAGTGTTGTCAGCAGCATCGGGGCATCAAGCGGAAGCAGCAATGGAGGCTGTCATTAAAAACTACCCAAAGGGATACATTCTTGCAGTTGAGGGAAGCATTCCAGAGGACGGTATGTATTGCATGGTTGCAGGGAAATCGGCGAAGGAAACTTATGAGCATGCGGCAAAAAATGCGCTTGCAGTCATTGCCTATGGCTCTTGTTCATCATGGGGCGGGATTGCTGGTGCAAATCCAAACCCTACAAATGCAAAAGCAGCTACTGACTTTGATTCAGGTGATACGCCAGTGATGATCGTGCCTGGTTGCCCACCGATTGCTGAGGTAATGACAGGCGTTGTGGCACATTATGTAACATTTGATGCCCTTCCAGAATTAGATAGTTTCGGTAGACCAAAATCATTTTACAAACACCGGATTCATGATAAATGTAATCGTCGTGCTTATTTTGATGCAGGGCTTTTTGTTGAGTCATTCGACGATGAGGCTTCAAAAAATGGCTACTGTTTATACAAAGTTGGCTGTAAAGGTCCGACTACCTATGCCTCATGTATGGAAATGAGATGGAATGGTGGTACTTCGAACCCAATTCTTTCAGGAAATCCATGTCTTGGCTGTACCGAAAAAGATTTCTGGGACAACTCACCTTTTTACACTAGACTAGCTTCCATTCCAGGGACACAAACAACTATCAATCCAGATAAAGTTGGTGCCATCTTGACTGGTGCAGCAACCGTTGGTGTTGTGGCGCATGGGCTTGGAACCGTTGCTAAGAAAAAACACGATGATAAGCATCATCCTCACGAAGAATAAAAATTATATGAGAATCTATTTTATCATTAGGAGGTCAAGTTAAATGACAGAAAGAATTGTAGTAGACCCAATTACACGAATTGAAGGACATCTCCGTGTCGAAGTTGATGTTGACGAGAGTGGAAAGATTTCAGATGCGTATAGCTCTGGAACAGCTGTTCGTGGTTTAGAACTGATTATTAAGGATCGTGATCCACGTGACGTTTGGGCATTCGCTCAGCGGATTTGTGGCGTTTGTACAACAACGCATGCACTGGCATCCGTTCGTTCAGTTGAAGCTGCATTAGACATTCAAATCCCACTGGCTGGACATCTGGTGCGTCAGGTCATTCTAGGAACACAAACTTTGCATGACCATGTAGTGCATTTCTACCATCTACACGCATTAGACTGGGTTGATGTTGTTAGTGCAACTACGGCAGACCCGGCAGCTACTTCCACGCTAGCACAATCTATTTCAAAATGGCCTAACTCTTCACCAGGTTACTTTACAGATGTCCAAAACAAAGTGAAGAAACTAGTAGAAAGTGGACAGTTAGGTATTTTCGCTAATGGTTATTGGGGGCACCCTGCCTATAAACTACCACCTGAAGTGAATTTGATGGCTGTTGCTCACTATTTAGAAGCACTAGAATGGCAGAGCGAGATTGTGAAAGTTCACGCGATTCTCGGTGGTAAAAACCCACATCCTCACTATCTAGTAGGCGGAATGGCAACACCACTTGATATTAATAGTGATAACGCGATAAATATTGAAAAGCTAATGAATATTAGCGAAACAATTGATCGTGCGCAAGCATTTGTCAATGATGTATACCTACCTGATTTGATCGCAATCGCAGGATTCTATAAAGACGTTACTTATGGTGGCGGTATCCAAAACTTCCTGACACTTGGAGACTTCTCCCCGACTGACCACAATAAAGTGGAAACATATCGTATGCCTCGTGGTGCTATCTTAAACGGGAATCTGGATGAAGTTTTACCAGTTGATCTTGATGATAAAAAAGGTATTCAAGAGTTTATTGAGAATGCTTGGTACACATATGATGGTCAAAATACGAACAAAGGGAAGCATCCATATGATGGAGAGACGACTTTTGACTACACTGGACCAAAAGAAGCATATGACCATTTAGACACAACGAAAGCTTACTCATGGGTCAAGGCCCCCCGCTGGAAAGGGTACCCTATGGAACTCGGGCCTCTAGCTCGTATTGTTGTTGCCTATGCACATGGTAAAGAAGATGTGAAAGCACTTGTGGATTCGACGCTTGCTACACTTGGGCTACCGTTTGAAGCTCTATACTCTGTACTTGGTAGAACAGCAGCACGTGGACTTGAGACAAGCCTTGTTGCTGGTTGGACTAGGGAGGACATGGACTCACTTCTTAAAGCCGTAAAAGATGGAAATACAACTACATTTAACGGCGAGAAATGGGATCCTGATACATGGCCTGCAAAGTCACAAGGTGTTGGCGTCGTAGAAGCACCTCGTGGATTCCTTAGCCACTGGATCGTAATTGAGGATGGCAAAACAAAGAACTATCAAGCAGTTGTTCCTTCAACTTGGAATGCAGCACCTCGTGGAAATAGCGAGGATACGCTTGCACCTTATGAAGCAGCCCTAAGAGGTACACCACTTGCAGATAAAGAACAACCATTAGAATTGATTCGTGTTATTCACTCGTTTGACCCTTGCCTAGCATGTGCGGTTCATTTAACTGATTTAGAAAATCAACAATCAACTAACATTACAATTGGTTAGTTGATTAGCCGGGGAAACCAGTGGATCGTGTTGACTTATTCACAGCACTTTTAAGGGAGAGAAATGAATGGCAGCCGTAAGAGATAAAGTCATTATCAAAAAAGAAAATGGCAAAGAAACAAAAATACTGAACCCAGAATTGCAATACAACAAAAAGCGTGAAGTGCAAATGGTCGAACTTGGGGTCGGTCGTGTAAAAGTGCTCGTTTGGGAACTACCGATCAGAATCTGGCACTGGGCAAATGCCTTATCGATTGTTCTTTTGATGGTAACTGGTTTGT
>JAVBKE010000215.1:0-21818 GCA_031554185.1 Caryophanales bacterium | reverse complement strand
CAATACACTTTTAATGTATGGGCCCTGGGTTCGAGTCCCAGCGGGATCACAACAAATTTAGTTCTTTAACCTTATCCGAAATCTTCGGATGATTCCGTAGCTCAGTTGGTAGAGCAATACACTTTTAATGTATGGGCCCTGGGTTCGAGTCCCAGCGGGATCACTTCAAATTTTAAAAACCCTCAGAGTAATCTGAGGGTTTTTTGTTTTATGCCTTTCGAAAGACCTGCACCTTATTCAGAATTAGCATTTAGAGCTATGATTGGCCTCGTTAATTTCCCGAAGTTCATAAATGCTACAACGGTCATGAACAGGAACGAACATCTCTCCATGACAATTTGAAGTGTATCGCTAACCAGGCAATTTAACGGTAACCCTATTTATTTTGCCTTTAAATGTAAAGGGTACATCATAACTTCTGTCTACCGGTGTACCAAAATCCTCACCTACATCCAGCGTTTCATCTGCAGAAAATCTGCTTGGAACTGTTTGGGGAATATCTCCACCTGCTACTTTCTTACCATCTACAAGTATCGTTGCGGTACCGGATTTGCCAACGCCGCCACCGGCGTAATTAAACTCCAATACTATTATATGTTTACCGGCAGTTAACGCAGTTGGCGATTGTACCATCCATTTGTGATTGGGATAATGAGAGAATGCGTAAGAGAAGGTTGGTTTCCCTTTTTGTAACATTAAGGCGAAGCCTGCAAAATAACCTCCCTGGGTAATAATCATTCCATCCTGCCCAACTTTAACATCTATATCGGCTGTAATGGTAAATGAAGTGTTTTTCATATTAGGCGCCATACCTTCGGTGATGCCGGATGTGCCTTGATGGTAAACAAATTCGGTTCTACCTTTGTTAAGGTTAGGACGATTTTCGGGATTTACCCTGTCTATATAGCGATCATCAAAGGGAAAGACTTTATATTTTTCGGCTTCCTGCATAAATGCTTTTTGCATTTCTTTTAATTTCTCGGGATATTTTGCCGCAACGTCTTCTGATTGCGTAAAATCCTTATTAAGATCATACAACTCCCATTTATAATCTTTCACCGGATCTTCTGATGGGATAGGGTGGCCTTGCCAGGGCAAATTTTTGGGTGTTGTGCTTGCCAGCCATCCGTCTTTATAGTAAGCTCTGTTGGCAATAACCTCAAAATATTGCGTTTTGTGGGTTTCTGGCGCAGTCGCATTATCGAAGGTGTAAACCAGGCTTTTTCCTGCTATGGGCACCTGCTCAAACCCATCTACCTTTTTGGGTTCAGGAATGTGTGCAGCTTCCAGTATGGTTGGAACAATATCGGTAATGTGCGCAAACTGGCTTCTGGTTTGACCAACCTGTTTAATTCCGTTTGGCCAGGAGAAAACCATGCCTGTGCGGCTACCACCTAAATGGGAAGCAATTTTTTTATCCCATTGGTAAGGTGTATTCATGGCATGTGCCCAGCTGTGAGAATAGTGTTCTGCCATCCAGGGTCCTCCAAATTCATCCAGGTTTTTCAACATGAATTCTTCCGTATCCACTTCGCCATTTACCATAATGCCTATTTCACTTGTCAAGCCTTGTCCTGTAGGATCTTCGGCACTCGCACCGTTATCACCCATAATAAAGATGATCATGGTGTTATCTAATTCTCCCAAGTCTTTAATGGATTGAATCACCCTGCCAATCTGGTTATCGCAATAAGCAAGCATACCTGCATACACTTCCATTTCTCTGGCAGCTATTTTTTTCATGCCCGGAGAAAGCGCATCCCATTTTTGATACACATCCGGTGTTGGTGCAAGTTTTGCGTCGGGAGGAATAATGCCTGATTTTTTTTGATTTTCATAGGTCATGATACGTTGTTTATCAAAACCGTAATCAAATTTTCCTTTAAATTTTGCAATCCACTCTTTGGGTGCCTGATGTGGGGCATGTGCCGTTCCTGGTGTGTAATAAGCAAAGAAGGGTTTGTTAGGTGAAACGTTTTTTTGTGTTTGAATCCAATGGATAGCATGGTCTGCCAGATCTTTATCTAAAACATAGGTAGGGTCTACTTTTTCATCTTTTAAGTACGGATCAACAGGTTTTGTGTTTTCAAATAAAGCGGGCCTGAATGTGAACTACTTATTGAAACATTTCGCAAACATCAGGGCAATTGGTAATGCAAATTCAATTTGTATATAATTAAATACCTTTTTGTCTTTATATTGCTGCCTGGTACATAAAACTATAGTATGGATACAGCAGAAAATCTACGACCGTTTTTTGAAGAATACGCGCAGGCAAATGACCAAAACGACCTTACCTCCATTGCCGGTTTTTATGCAGATAGTTTTATGGCCGCTGGTCCTAAAGGCAGTGTTACTTTTACCAACGACCAGCATTTTGTGGAATGGCTTCGGCAGTTGCAGGAATTTAATAAGCAAACCGGCATGAAACAAATGCAGATTGTCAACTTTGAACAAACATCTATCAGCGACGATTACCAGGCGGCGATCATTACCTGGGGCGCCAAATTCCCAAAAACAGGAGACGAATTAATTACTTTCGATATTACCTACTTCCTGAATGTAAAACAGACCACTCCTAAAATTATCATGTACGTTTCCCACTCAGACCAGGAAGACCTGATGCGGGAAAAAGGATTGTTGTAGGGGAAGTCATTAGCGTATTACAATAGCGGCAGATACGCTATCTACATCACTTGATTTTACGGAAGAATTATTGCTTCCTGGTGATATAATGGAATACGTACAGGGGTTATTAGCTGCGGAAGCAGGGTATAGCCCTGCTAAAATTACCATTGGGTACGGTTCCCTGATCTTGACTTTGCTATAATTACCTAAGTCTCACTCTCCCCATTTCCTTTCGTTATTACCTTATTTATTCAAGGCTCCAGCTTTTCGAGTCTTGAAATGTATCATCCTATCATACCAACGGTATTCTTTAATCTAAAGACCCACGAAATATACCTACCTCTAGGGATAATACTTTTTGTCTCCTTCTACATTAGCCACACTCTCGTTCAGCGCGTTAAAAAATTCTATAAATGCTAACTCTCTTGAAAACTCCTTGTGATTTTTAAAATCCTGTTTCATACACTCGAATAGTTTTTACAATATTAAAACTAAAACCCACTCGATGAGTGGGTTTTACAAAGAGATTGGGTATTTTCCAATACTATTTTATTACTATTTCCCTTTCATCAGTACCATCAAACTTTAATACCCTTATTTTGTAGGAGTATTTATTCATAGGGGTATCCGGTAATGGTTCTGCTTTATAGGCATAAGTAATGACCCTTTGCAGGTTTGGAGAGACACTTACACAGGCATATGACCTGTTCTTACAATTATTCTCATAAATGGTCTTGGAAGAATTGGTAGCCACGTCATAGATTCCAAATCCTAATGGAGACACATAGATGATCTGCTTTCCATCAGGCATCCAGGTGGTCATATCACCGTAGTAAATACCCCGATTAAGTGAAAGCTGGCTAATATCTGTTATTGCCTTAGTTTTCAGATCATAAATAACCTTATCCAGATTACCGTTCATCATCGCTAAGCCCACAACCTGGTCAAATTGGTTGCAACTTGCGGCATAGGCGAAAGGAAGACTATCAATTGTGACATCCGTATTTGTCTGCTTTACAACGAGGGTATTCATATCACGAACATAAAAATACCGGTCCGCGGTGTAGGTCCAACCAATACCATCGAAATATTTACCTGCTCCGAAAGTAAGTTGTGTTAATCCGGTACCATCTTGTTTGATTTTAAATATTAAAGGCAGACTACTTTGGGATGAGACCATTTCACGGAATAATATCCAACCATTACGTCCCCAATCGATCTTGTACCCGCGAACATCCCCCCGATGGATTACTCTCTGACTCCCAGTGACCAAGTTGTAAATAACTAATTCAGGCTGAGGTTTGCCAATAGTAGTTTTCACAAATATCAGCTCTAAGGGATTATTTGGATTTATTGATGGATACTCGCAAGCAATTGAGTCTCCAATAAAATTACTCCACCCAACTGGCTTTGGATAGGGCCAGGCTTTTAATGAATCACAGGATTCATTGATGATTATTTTTGAATTTGCAATTTCACCGCTACTAATAACAGGGGGATCTAAATCCCCCTGTTGTTTTTTACAACTGCATAATATTAAAGCCAGAATTGCAGCTGATAATAAAATTCTCATTCTGATGGTTTTTACTTTTGAATATTGAGTTTGCAACTCATTGTTTTGTTATTCGAACGGAGGTTCACCAGATACATTCCCGAAGGAAGGTTGGTAATATCAAGATATCCATTCAACTGGCCGTTAGTTTCTACTTTTCTTTCAATTAAAACCTGGCCCAGCATATTTACCAATTCAATTTTTACATTTGATACGTTACCTTTTAATTCACCGGAGTAACCAACCCAATTATTGGCCGGATTAGGGAAAATCCTGAATATTCCAGGCTCAACTTCATTTTGGGTAATTCCGCTTGCAGGTATATCTCTCCTTAAATATACGGAATATGCTGTTTTTCTTTTCACCGTGTCATTTGGCCACCATTTCCCTTGCTGGCCTCCCGACTGTGTAATGCGATAAACATAAGTCTTCGCAGTCACTGTAAGGTTATTTCCGGTCTGAACAAAATCACAATCAACATAGTTCAACTGACCATTTTGGTTTGTCCCGAAGTAAGTTCCATCGGAACCACCCCAGCGCGACCAATAATCAAGAATTGTGAGATTGTTTGGGAAACTATGGTGATACACATGTTTAATCTCATAACAGGTTGCCGCATAGGTCTGTTTGGGTATTCCATTTATATCCCTGCCTAAGGTATATGTGCCACTTCCTTTAATACTAACACTTGCTTCATCAGGTGTTGTACTGTGCAATACGTAGTAATTAGGCCAGTTTATTCGCTGCATTACCAATCCGGCATCAGCTAATCCATGACCACTATAGATGTCATAGCCTGTTGCATAGTTCCAGGGATCTACCGGATCTCCATTTGAACCTGTTACATCATGTGCATATTTTTCAATTAGGATCTCAATATCTTCAGGTGCCAGAACATTTGGGTAATTGTTTATAGGTCTGTGCCTACTCAACATCAAGGCCGCTAAACCTGCAACATGCGGTGCAGCAGCAGAAGTACCGCTAAATTTGAGATAATTTGGATCATTCAAATCATTTTGATAATAATATTCATATCCGGGGACTATTGTACTTGCAGTCAAATCTGTACATCCGGGAGCAATTACATCTACACCATTAAAGTACGATGTAGCCCAAAAACGTCCATCATCCTGTGGTGTCGGAGGGGCCACTTTATTCGAAAGTCCCAAGCCATCACCATTGGGCACCAGCTGACCAAAGCGATTATGCAAAGGTTTGCCATCTGTGCCACTTGCTCCAACTGCCATTACCAAACGGTCCGTAAGTCCAGCCGGAAAATTTCTCCATTGGCCTTGTAGTCCGGAGTTTCCTGTACCCGCAACCATAAGACAACCATTAATCATGCAAACCTGGGCCGCTTCAAACAGATAGTTTGAGTCAACTGTAGTGGCTGTGACCCAGCTATGATTCTGAATATGCAAGCCAAATCCCTTATTGGGATTTACAGGACTTTTATAGGCACCCTCAATAATGGACTGATATATATCGGCATTTGTAGCCGCTACCGGTGGATTATTCAGTAATACCATAGAATATAGAGATGCTCCGGGTGAAGCAGCCGCTCCACCTGCAATACCAGCAACCCCCCGATCATTTTCCCGTATCGCTCCAATTATCCCGGCAACAGAGGTACCATGACTATTTGTGGTCATGGTTGTATTTACAGTTGTTAAGGGGGAATTTGTATAATAATTCCATCCACCCTTAATACGTGAACCAGAAAAAGTACCATCACCAAAGTCTTCATGAGGCCAATAAATATGCGAATCAAATACTCCTACTTTTATTGAAGGATCACCTGTTTCAATTGCCCATGCCGGTTCGATATTGATGCCTGCATTTGTGACATTATATGCATTTTTAATCCCAAGCTGTTTTGTCGAATAAAGGGGATCAATAGCAGTCAAAAATGCATAACCATTCCTGTTTATTTGTGTGATAATTCCGTTAAGACCTTGTAATGAAGTCTGCGCACTCGTCACATCAATAGAACTTGGAAAGTTTACTAACATAGCGTTCCATACCGGTGGCATTTTCACGGTATCTCCTGAGCGACTAACAGAAAGGGAGTCAGCCGTTGTAAACCGGGAGAGTATCTTACACACTGTAATTTTAGCATCCGGGTTAAGATCTATGGCATTATAGAAAGCTGTTACTTCGCTTGCAGGAAGAACCTGTGATAGGGGTGCAAATTGAATATCTTCATTATTCAGGAAAGACGAGTTAATTAAATCACTGCGGAAGGTCATCATTAATTCATGATCAACATATTCAGGCTTGCCATTCCCATCTAAAGCAGCTATTTCTGGCTTTCTAAAAGGAACATACTTGATCGTAGCGTACTGGTTCATCGTATTGTTAGCTGATAAACCAGTTACATACATATTCCCGAAACCATCGAACGCAATATCATGCGGATCGTCCTCGATCTGTGCACTGCCATCGAAGATATCTGACCATTGAAGCGTGCCCGAACTGTTATAAGCCAAAGTGACAAAGTTACCTCCTGTCTGGGTATTCAGCTTACCGGTCAGGTAGACCTCTCCTAGACCATTTACCACCATTCCCCGTGCAATTACGGAGCTGTCATAGTCAGAAGGGTTATGGAAATAGTTTCTCCAGCTTTCGGTACCATTGGAATCGGTCTTCAGCAACATCATTTCTGTTCCGCCGCTGGTTTCAGCCTTACCTGCCATATACACGTTTCCATCATTGTCATAAGAGAGCGCCACTGCTTCATCATTTAATCCATAGGCATCAAAATATTGTGTCCACCTGATCGTCATATTAGGTGCGATTTTGGTGATCTGGATATCTTTTTGCCCTGATGCATAACGATAACCACCAACCAGGAAGTTGCCATTGTTATCCCTGGTCAGGCAGGTAGGATGGATGGATGGCCGCCAGGCCTGGTGCATCTACCCTGCTCACCCCCACTTCGGAACCATCATCTGGGTCAAGCAGTACTGAGGCTATTCCATATTGAACGGAGGAGCTGGCAGAAGCTCCGGTCACCATAATATTATCACCGATACCTAATTCTAGGCCCAGACTGGCATCTTCCCTACCTGCGTAATCGTAGGTATAGGTCCATTGCAAAGCACCGGTAATATCATACTTGATAACCACGAAGTCATAATTATGCAATGCGGTTTTAGTAGTTCCGGCAATATAAACATTCCCGCCGGCATCTACTTTTACATCGGTAGGTACATCGAGACTATCACTTCCCCAAGTATTACTCCATATGGTATTGCCATATTCATCCAGTTTTGCGATGAAGATGTCCAGTCCGGTTGACTGGTTAGTCATGGCACCAATGGTGTAAATATTATTACCATTATCAACTACACTCTTCACACCATAGTCCACACTGGAAGCGCTACCGTTGAACTGTTTGTTCCATTGGATGCCACCACCAGAGTAATACTTGCTGACAAGAATATTGGTACCGGTTTGAGGCGAGATTGTATTACCGGTAATAATGGGTTTACCAGTAGGATCAATAACGGTATTCGACCAATGTATCGAATCCGGTTGTCCGCTGTACTGAGTGAACAGTTTATTGACATACAAACGATCTTGAGCGTTGCTGTCAATTGTAGAAGAAATAAGGGGAATTGTAAGGCATAGTATGCCCTTAAGAAATACATTTTTTTTCATGGTATGATAAGTGTTAAAGGTTAGTTAACAGATGAAAATAATAATATTTCCTTTCTTGTAATACCTGCTTTTTAACTCCTATCCAATCATTTAACCTATAAACCAACGCCTATAACATTATGCTAAAAAACAATAATGTAACAATATCAATAAATAAACGTACAAGTACTATTTTTCAATTTTCGATAATAATACCCGATTATCACAAATAGTGAACAGGTTGTAAATACCAGATAAATTGACCCCTCTTCGCCATTTTAAACTGACCCCCTAAAAGTAGATATCTACGAGGCCATTTTGATTTTTAAGGTATGAAACAATGCCCGATTTCTCTAATTTGCAATCGTCCGCTTTTCTGGGAGGAGGTCACAATAGCCAAAGAATATAAAGAAGGACAATTTGTAGATAGGGAGGTGATTCTGAAAAAAGTGAAATAGACTCCACATGAGAGTTATAACGTAATTATATGCATATTGAGGGTTGCGATTCGTAAGGGTTGCAGCCCTCATTGCTTTGTGAAGTCATGAAATGTCGAGGCAAACACACCACCAACCGGCAAGGTAAAGTAGTTTGTATATGCGGTATCGGCCCTAATACACCTCCAGTATTTTCTCTTTTCCTTTAAAATCAAACTCATCGCCCAATTTTTTCTGTATTAGTTGCTGTGCCAATGGCGATGCAGGAGAGAGGAAAATAACCGTTTCGCCATTCACTACCTGCTTTCCCAGACCTGCGCTTATAAAGAAGCTGGTGGTAGAAGAGCGTATAAATGCACCTATTGCCGGAGTTTTATATATCGCTTGCACGTTGATGGCATTAAGCGCATTGAGGTCTTGCATATGAGCAAGCAGTTGCCGGGCATACATGTCTTTTTGCAGATGCCCCATGGCCCTTCCGGTTTCGTATTTATCGCCTGCCGAACTTTTGTCTTCCTGGTTTGCAGCAGCCTGCGCATCATCCATTGCCTGCCGTGTGGTAGCAATGCGTTCGGCAAAGATTTTTTCGCAGTGTTGTTTCAGAAGGAGTTTGTAGGCGATCTTTTCTTCCATAATTGAATGAATACCTGCCTTGAAGCTACATAATTTATGAGTTCATATTTGGTTCATCAGGAAAACGACTGCCTGAATGCCAGCGGCGAGAGGTTGGTCTTGCTTTTAAACAGCTTGCTGAACGACTGCGAATGTTCAAACCCCAGATCGTAGGCAATTTCACTTACCGATAAATTGGTGGTAGATAGTTTTTCTTTGGCTTTTTCGATCAGCTTATTGTGAATATGCTGTTGGGTGCTTTGGCCCGTAAGTCCTTTGAGCAAACTACTCAAATAACCTGGCGATACATGTAGCGTGTCTGCAATGTATTGAACAGAGGGTAAGCCTTTTGTTGCCAGGTCATCGCTGTTGAAATAACCGGTAAGCAATTTTTCCAGCCGGTCGAGCACCTGGTGGTTGGTTATTTTCCTGGTAATGAATTGCCTCTGGTAAAACCGCTCCGCATAATTGAGCAAGGTTTCTATCTGAGAAATGATAATGCTTTGGGTAAATTGATCAATGTTGGTGTGGTATTCTTTGCGGATATGCTGAATAATGCTGTTGATGGTGGCTTCTTCTTTTTCGGAAAGAAACAAGGCTTCGTTTACCGAATAGTCGAAGTATTCGTATTGATTAATGGTCTTCGCCAATGGCGTGTTCCAAAGAAAATCGGGGTGTATGAGCAATATCCATCCCGTATGTTGGGGTGGTGTGTTTTCATCCGTTTCCACACTCATCACCTGGTTAGGTGCCATGCAGAACATTACCCCTTCATCAAAATCATATGCCTGCTGCCCGTACCTTATTTTGGCATTGGTTCTTTTCAGTGAAATGGAATAAAAATCCGAAAACCAGCTGGTAAGGTGGTTTTCGGACGGGTATTTAAAATCGGCGTAATCCACCACACTAATCAAAGGATGTTCCGGTTTGGGCAATCCTCTGAGTTGGTGAAATGCACTTATCGTTTTGATCCTGTATGGTTGTATGGTGGTCACTGTATGAAGGTAATTATTCCTGGTTGTAAACGGCGGCAAACGCTTTGGCAAAGTCTTCGATTTTTACTTTTCCCAGCTCCGGTACATGCTTATCATAATCTTGCCGCATGGCACCGTTGTGAATGCTGGCATTGAGCTCAATGGTATTTGTTATAATTTCTGCCGGTACTCCTTGCTGTTCCATCGCATTTCTCACCTCATCATTGGTAAAGGTCAGCCATTTTAAATTGGGAATGTTGATAGCTGCGCCCAAAGCCCGGGCTACTTCATTTGCCGTACGGTCGTCACTTGCCACATACCGGATGCTGCTACCCGCGGTAGGTGTTTTTTGCAATTCTTCCACAGCCGCAGTTGCAATATCTGATGGCGCCACCATCACAATGCGATCTTCGCCACCATAATTCGAGCCAATTAGTCCAGCGGTTTTTATCATGCCAGTAAAATGGAAGAGATTATAGTAAAAATAACCCGCCCGCAAATGGGTTATAGCCACATCTGATAGACCATTGAGCAGGTTTTCTACATCGTGCGCACCCACAATAAATCCGGTGCCGGTAGCTAAATGCGCGCCCCAACTGCTCAAATTTACCACATGTTTGATACTGGATTGTGCTATCGCCTGCGCAAAATTGTTGCCAATATGGTTGTAATACGCCCTTGAATCTGGGGCTGTAAAGTTGGGTGGCACCATTGTAAACACAGCATCGCTGGTGGCAAAGACAGATTTTAGGAAATCTACATCTTCCAGTGAACCAATGGCAGCGGCGGCGCCCAGTTTTTCTATTTCCGTTTGTTTAGCCGGGTTGCTGCTTATTACGGTTACTTTGTGTCCTTTTTGCACTAATTCCTGGGTTAGGGGCTTACCAATATTCCCCAAAGAGCCGGTTACGGTTATTTTCATTTTGCAGTTTTTTTATACTGCAAAGCTCAGCAATAGCCTAAAGACAGCTGTAGCCAAATCTGCTTTTGTTGTAGTCAAAAATTGGGCGAATGGCCAGGTAGGCCCCAACCGTATGACGCATTTACCCCTGTTAATGTCATTTTCTCCCCTGTTTTAATCAAGCAACAATAGCTAGCTTTATATAAATGGATTATGCTACGCTTCGGCCTCAATGGCGGTGGGTAGTTTAGATACAACGATCATAAAACCAGGGTACTTACATTACCATCTAAATACTACAATTATGAAAACAATGATCTGGGCTAATTTGGGCGTGAAAAATCTGGAGAAAACCAGGGCGTTTTATACCCAACTCGGCTTTAAAAAAAATGGGGGCAAGGAGAGCGATGAATTAGTAAGTTTTTTATTCGGAGATGATAGTTTTATCATTCACTTTTTCCTGGAAGACAGTTTAAAAAAGGGTATGAAGGGCGAGTTGTCCGACCTGAGCAAGGGCAACGAAGTTATATTCAGCATTTCGGCCGAAACAGAGGCAGAAGTAGAGGAATGGGCCGCAAAAGTAAAAGATGCAGGTGGCGTTGTATTCTCCCCACCCGAAGCATTTCAGGGCATGTATGGCTGCGCCTTTGCCGATCCCGATGGGCATAAGTTTAATATATTAAAATGGAAGTAAGGGCGCCTTTGCCCCGGTTAATGTCATTTCCTGCCCTCATTGGGTCAAATAATGTTGGATAGTTTTATAAAAAATAGATCATGCGAAAAATTATTGTTACCGAATTCATGACCCTCGATGGTGTGATTGAAGCACCGGGAGGTGACGAAACGCCTCATCCGAATGGTGGTTGGCAGCTTCAATACCACAATACGGATGCAGGGAAGTACAAGATTGATGAGCTGGCAAGTGTAGATGCCCTGCTATTGGGCAAAAATACCTACGAAGCGTTTGCCGCGTACTGGCCGGGGCAGAGCGGTGGCGGGTTTGCCGATCGTATTAACGAACTGCCCAAATATGTGGTATCCCGGAGCTTGCAGGAAACGGATTGGAACAACAGTCATATTCTTCGCGATGTAGCCAAAGATGTGGCAGCATTGAAGAAAACCGACGGTGGCGATATACTCGTGTATGGGAGTGCCACACTGGTTAAAGCCATGCTGCACCACGATCTTGTTGATGAATTGCGGTTGATGGTATTTCCGGTCTCGATTGGCGGCGGATTGCGCATTTTTGATGATAACCGGGAGCTAAAGAAATTTGAACTCAAACATTCGCAAGTAACCGACAATGGGGTTCTTATACTCGAATACCGGCCGGTTAGTGGATAGAATAGGTTTAGTGGGTTTATGGCTGTATTTGGACAGATATTTGCCCTGTTGGATGGATTAAGTATTATTTGATTATAGCATTTTTAATGCTCTTTTCCAACTCATTTCGCCCAAATTTTCGCTCTTAAAGACATTATTTGCAATACGGCCATACTCTTATTCAACTCATCCAGGTCTTTTTTAAAATGATCTGGGCGATTTTTAAAATCACAGTAATGTTTTGTCCAGGTCTATACTATGATTGGAACAAATGATCCAGACAATTTTTAAAAAGATAGTGAGCATTTTGAAGGTAGAATAAGTGAAAACACAAAAAGGTCGCCACAATCTGTGGCGACCTTTCCTATTTTGAGCATTAAACCTAAGCAGGTTTTATCTTCTCAAACTTAACGATAGACATACGTTTAGCGACCTCTGCCCCGGGCCGGAACCTTACTTTACAGGCAGACACATTTGCAGTTACAAATTCTTTTTCGGTAGCGGCTCCCTCACTAAGTAAGGTTACGTTAAAGCTGCCAAAATCGCCCAGGCGCACCAGGTTGCCCTTCGCCAGCTCTTCGGGTACCAGCTCCAGTAAGCTTTCCAGCACTGCCAATACATCTGGTGCGGTAAGCGTACAGCGCGCGGCAATAGCATGGGTAAGTTCACGCAGTGTTATCTCGCCGGAGCTTTTGGCAATAGCGTACCACTTTTTGGGTACCGCAGGATCGGATGGGTTGCCCCTTTCGGCAACCGTGAATTTTACACTCATAGTAATTCCTTTTAAAAGTGAATTGTTCCATATGGTGCCGGTGTAAGCTGCGCAGCTTTAAATATGAAGTTCGCACAGTGATTGTACTTTTCCTGCTCCTTTAAGACATTTTTTTGCTCAAAATGACCAGCGGTTAAGCTGCTGTTTGGCCTGGTGTTAGGCAGGCAGCTTGAGGAAGGGTAGTGGTTTATCTTTGAACCAACCGTGCGGCTACGGTTACCAACTCATCTGTCCACAACATTAAGGTATGCAGCTCTTCGTCGTCTACTATAAAAGAGGCCTGCGCCAGGGCGGCAATACTTGCCCGCTCCAGCAGATTCTGTTGTGCAGGAGTTAGCACCGGCAGTGTATCCATTTGGGGGTGTGCAGCCCGGGCATGGGAGAGCAAGGCAGCGATGCCGGAATGGTGTATATCCGCAACAATTGCCGGAGGCAATAGGCTGTATAGCGATAGCAGCGTTGCCTGTTGCAGTAAAAAGATATTTACCGGCATAGCCTGGCGGTGGCACAGGTTGCCACAACAATCAAAAAGGTAGCGGGCATGGCGTAGGGCGGCGGGTAGGTGTGGTGTGTGCATAATCATGGGTTGTATATTTTATGCTACAAAGCAACTGTAGCGGGTAGGTATATTAAAACCGTTAAACGGGTATGCTGCCCTGCCAGCTGTATATTTTAGCCGTTTAAAAACGGTTAAGGCAGCGGGGCAATAAAAGGCAAATCATTACATTTGTACGATAACAACAACCTATATGACCGAGAAAACCATACACGAAGGCCGCAACATAAAACGATTTCGCGAAATGCTGGGCATGAAGCAAGATGCACTGGCTTATGAGCTGGGCAACGACTGGAGCCAGAAGCGTATATCGCAACTGGAGCAGAAAGAAACCATAGAGCCTGCTATTCTCGAAGAAGTGGCCCGTGCCTTAAAAGTACCGGCCGATGCTATTCGCAATTTTGATGAAGAAACGGCGATCTTTAATATTCAGAATAATTATGAAGGTTCTAACCACGGAGTAACTAACGTGGCTGGTTACCAACGTAACGAAAATTGCACTTTCAATCCCCTCGATAAAGTAATGGAACTGTTTGAGCGCCTGCTCGAGAGCGAGCGTGAGAAAACGCAGCTCATGAAAGATATTTTAGAGAAGATGAAGTGATTGGCAGTTAACTAAAAGGCGAATTTTAAAATCTTGTAAGTCTTTTTTTGCTATGAAAATTATAGGTCACCACACTTGTTCTCCGCAAGGAGATATTGCTGCTATTGAAGTAAGCGGCCCGTTTCGTTCAACACATGAAGATGATCTGGAAAAGGCCAAGTTTTTAGGAACGGGTTATTATTTTTGGGATAATCATATAAATATGGCCCATACTTTTGGCCAAAAAAACTATAATAGACATTATTTCATTTTTGAGGCTGAGCTTAATATTGAGCAATCAAGGTTCCTTGATCTTGCTGGTGATCGTATTGCAATGATTAATTTCAAGGATATGATGGATTCTTTGAAGAGAAAACTTGGAGCAAAAGTTCAGAACTGGACAATCTCTCAATACATCGAATTTTTAAAGTTGGCTGGCGATTTCCCTTACGATGCCATTAGGGCAATAGATACCGGTCTAAAGCACAAACCGCCAATCCAATATCGATTCGTTACTAACCGGGATAACACAACCAGTTTTGATCCTATTTTTATT
The DNA here is from genome assembly GCA_031554185.1 of Caryophanales bacterium. GTDB lineage: Bacteria > Bacillota > Bacilli > JARBTR01 > JARBTR01 > JAVBKE01. Next base: position 7,282 of record JAVBKE010000215.1, on the reverse strand, counting down.
ATTTGTCTGCTTAAATGTGATAAAACAACAATAACTTCGTTTAAGCATAAAAGCACTTTTCCCAATGGCAAAACAGGAGCAAAACAAAATGTTACAACTCCTCGACGAGTATTTTAAAAGTACTGCCCAGGAGCAGATCGAAGATGATATAAACCGTATCTCTGCGTTGAAAACTACAGGAATATCTGCTGATGAGTATTTTCTGAATTTTAATTCCTTATATGAAAGGAAGGATGTTGCAGGAGTAGAGGCTTATTTTAATGTACATGCTAAGTACAAGATCGTTTATAGATCTGGATTTAGCTTTAATCTTGCCAAGATTCACGTAAGAAAAAATATTTTATTGGCTTCAGAAAAGAAAGGAATTGAATATAATGTATGGGAGAATAAATCAGAGATAGGAGATAATGAAGTGAAAATAATATCATCAGACACTTTTAACACAGTATGACTATGAATCTGAGTAATGTTCTTATGTATTTTGATGATATGGAGTGGAAGTATACCATTCCGAAAGATGGAGAGGATATTGCCGTTATGGGAGTGAGTACCGATAATGGTAATTTTCAATGTCTTGTCGATGTAAGTAGTGAGCACAATGGCATACTTTTTTTAACTATTTTTCCAGCCAATGTTCCGCCTGATATGCGTGATACCATTGCGGGATTTCTTACCCGTATTAATTACGGATTATTCTTTGGTAATTTCGAAATGAATTACGAAAGTGGGGAAATCCGTTTTAGGACTAGCCTTTGCCCTGTTGATGATTTTAAAAAAAACGAGTTCGATCAACTAATAGGACTTAATATTCAATCAATGGATCGTTATTTTAAAATTTTAAATAATATAATATTTGGTCATCTGGCAATAGAAGATGCAGTAGCTTCTTTGGATAAATAAAAATAGCAGTACTGATTGAATGCTAGCGTGTTACCATGTCTTAAACCTGCATCATGAATACCAACAACAACGCCAGAGTATATAAAATGTCTTTTGCAGGTGTATACCCCATGTACATTCAAAAGGCGGAGAAAAAAGGACGCACCAAGGCCGAGGTAGATGAAATTATATACTGGCTTACGGGCTTTAATGCGCAGACTTTACAAGAGCAGGTAGACCAGAAAACCGATTTCGAAACCTTTTTTGCGCAGGCACCGCAGCTCAATGCCAATGTGTCGAAAATAACGGGTGTTATCTGCGGTTACCGGGTAGAAGATATTGAAGACCCGCTTATACAAAAAGTGCGCTACCTCGATAAGCTGATCGATGAACTGGCAAAAGGTAAGGCCATGGAAAAGATTTTGAGAAAATAACTACGTTTAGTAGCATAAAGCAATAGCCCTCCCTGCATTATTACCATGCCAGGAGGGCTATTTAATAACAGCTGCAGTTTATTGGTCTTTTATGAGTGCTTCAAGAATGGTATCCAGTTCTTCGTACATGTTGTCTGTAAAACCTGCTTTTGAGAACTTAACCTTTCCGTTTTTGTCTAGAATATACAGCGTAGGGTAAGATTGGATATTGTACTGCACCGGAATTTTATCTACCAGTAAAATCGGGTAATTCATCGGCGTCCTTTTTAAAAACGCATCAATTTTATCTTTTTGTTTTTCGGTTTTTTCTGTTGCATTTATACCTATTATATCAATCTTATCTCCATACTTTTCTTTAAGTTTATTGAGGTGCGGAATGGCTTTAATACAGGGCAGGCATGAAGTGTACCAGAAATCAAAAATGGTAATTTTATCAAAGCCTATCTCAACTTCTTTTTTGTAATCGGGATAAAATTTTCCCGCCAGTAGGGGCGCTACCATTTCGTTTTCCAGCAGTTTGTAATGGTCTTTGGGCGCAGGTTTAAAATCTTCGGTTTTGTAGTTTTTAAAATAGGGTGCCACACGTTTTTCCAGGTCTGAGTTCTGGATTTTATCGAAACTGATATTGCTTAGTATCCAATGGTTTTGCTGTATCTGATCGTTGTATTTTGCCTCATAGGTAATCTTATCAATGGCCTTAGTGGTCTTGTTTATAAATACCGCTTCTTCACGGCCGTGGTATTCTTCATCATCGGGGTATTTGATATTGATTTGAAGATGATCGGCCAAATCAAGATAGCTTACGCTGTTTTGAGGATTGTTTATTTTCTTTTGTAATCTTTCGATCTTGCCAAAATATACATCCAAAACCCGCCCGTCGGCACTTCCGGTAATGGGCGAAATCTGTTTTTGGGTGGCATCAAACCTGGTGATCATCTTTTTTTTGAGATCGATTACAAACAATTTTCCGGGATTGTAATACTTAACGAAGTTTACAAAACTATCGGCACGGTTGTATACAAACTTTGCTTTAAAAATACTGTCCTTCTCCGCTTTTAAGATCTGCACCGTACTGTTGATGTAAAAAGGCTCTTTGTCGTCAAAATACTTAATCATATACGCAATGTTATACGACATGCTTTTATGAGCGTTGTATTTTTTAATTACATCATCCACCAGCTTTTTGTTTTCGGCCGTTTGGCCAAATACCTGAAAGCAAAAAAGCAGAAAGAGCAATGTTAGTATTCTTCTCATAAAATAGATTTAAACTTTTGAAAGGGGCGGCATACCAGTTGGCCGCCCCGGGTTCCTTTCTTACAGGTGTGGAAAGGAGGATAGTTGCCTTATTGCTTTATAATTTTCATGGCAGCATCATGGCCGGCACTGTTTTTTAGGTGCAAGACATAAATACCTGGCGCCAGTGCAGAGAGGTCAATAGTAGTAGCTACTTTGGTTATTGGTTCGGTTAATACCAGCTTGCCCACCGCATCGTACAGTTTTATAATGGTGCCATGCTCCGCATGGTTAATGTGCAGTTGCGATTGTGCCGGATTGGGAAACACCGTTACGTTTTCGAAACCTGGCGTACTGGCGATGCTCGTGTTGGGCGCAGTAACTGTAATGCCTTTGCATTGGGTATTGCTGCCGCAGGCATCGGTAACGGTAACGCACACATTGTAATTGCCGGAGGCCGCATAGGTGTGCGATGGATTACCGTTGCCGTTTACCACAGGGCTGCCGTCGCCAAAATTCCAGGAAATGCTGGTATAAGGACTGGAGCCCGAGTAATTAAAGGTATAGGCAGCGCCGGTATTGCTGCTGGTAAAAGATGCTACTGGCACCGAACACATTTTGAGTTTGGCTACGAAGAAATCATTATAGCCATTGGTGATCAAAGGGGTGATGCCCAATGTGTTGTTCCAAAACAGGTTGGCGCTAAAGGCCCCGCCCACTACGTAATTGCCCTCTTTATCTACCGCAACGGCTCGCATATATTCATTGGTATTGGCATCTCCTTTTATGGGGTGCACACCCAGTGTGGCGCCTGTTTGTTTATTGAAGCGCAATAATGCCGGCTCTGTTTCGAAAAACTGCGGGTTGTTTTGTGTAATGCCATCCCATTCAAAATAGGCTTCGGAACTGCCCAATGCCACTTCATTGCCCCGGAAAGCAATGCCTTTGGGTTCAAACATGGCATTGCCGGTAAAATTGGCTGCAAAAGCAGTAGGTGTTTTGGCCCATTGCACCGCACCATTAAGATTAAACTTAACCAGCATGGGCATATTGGTATACACTGCAGGGTTAAGGGTATAAGTGGTGGTAGCCGGATTGTGCGGGTCCAGTATTTTTACATTATCGGTCATGCTTTTCCATAGCAGCCCACCTATATATACATCGGAGTTGGCATCTACTGCCAGAGAAGTGATGAGGTTGATGGGCAACTGTCCGTTTACAGGATCTGAATAAATCTCCCTGCGCCACAGCTCATTACCGTTGGCACCATTGATGGCCAGGAGGTACGAACGGTTTATGAAGGGCTTATTGGCATAGGCCAGATCCAGTACCTGAGAGGTCGCATTCATAGAGCGGCTGCCCGCTATATAGTAGCGGTTATGGAGTTGGTCGTATGCAAAATTAAAACTGTGATTGATGAATGCACCGGTCACCGGCAATACCATGCTGCTGATGTAGTTCAGGCTGCTATCCCACTTTACCAGGTGGAATTGTATGTTGTAACCGGTTACCGGGTCGTATTCGTATTGCGGGGGCACAATTACATTACCATCCAGGTGGGTACCTTTTAAAAGCCCTACGATGATATGCAGGTTATTATTGCTGTCTATAAGAATATTAGAGATCTGGGAGCCGGAAGTATACATGTTCACATCGCCCTGCATTGCTCTTTTGGAAATAAACTGACCGTTGGAATTATACTTGGCTATAAACGAGGTTTTATACCCATCGCTGTTAATGCTGGGATTAACGGGTAAGGGCAGGGTATCGGTAGGGCTAAAGTGTACCGGCAGGTTAGGCCCGCTTCCCCAACCCACATAAACGCCTACATATACATTGTTTTTTTTGTCCAGGGCTATTTTGTAAGAAGCATCAGACATATCTGCGCCTCCTATCGCCTGGCTCCATCGTATGGCGCCGTTACTGGTGGTAGAAAACAAAAAGATATTATTGCCGCCCAGCGGGTGGCCATATACGGTTACCGGTTGCCCTTTCAGTTTGGGGCTACCATTGGTCATATTGGCTAAAATGTAATAATTGTTATCGCTGCCTACCTGAATATCGTAGACCTGTTCGGTATTAAAATCATATCCACCCAGTTCATCGCCAGCGGCAATGCTGGCACCGCCACTTAAAGCCCATTGCCAGGTAGTGGTGTTTTGCGCATGAATGAAAGAGGTGGTGGCCAATAAGCCCAAAACTGCCAGGTAAAGTTTCTTCATGATCTGTGTTTAGTTTAAAAATGCCCAGTTGCTGTTACGCCTCTGTATCCCGGATATAAACAGAACGGAGCTGCATAACAGCTCCATATCTCTAACTAAAGACAGCCCGAATAATTTTAAAGTTGGTTTGAATGTTTGATTTCTTAACCCGTTATTGGTAGCGGTGGCATAGCAACACTGTTACTACTGATGGTACCAAAACAAAATCCGGAGGAATATCTCCGGATTTTTCTTTTTATTTCATCTTGTTGAACATGTATCGTGCAATCTTCCATTGTCCGTTTACTTTTTGAAGTACAAACAGCTCCCTGTTTTCTTCGGGTAGGGTTTCGCCACTGGCGTGTATGCGCGTGGTACCCTTAGATGTTGTACGGGCATAAGCATGCGTCCCGTCAATTATAATTTCATCTATGTAAAATGCAATATGCAGTTGAATGGTTTTAAATACAAAATCGTAAGATGCTTTCACTGCTTGTGTTCCCACAGCAGAAGGTGCGTTCGACGGCATAAATACCCCATCGGTAGTATAAAGCGACAGTACTTTTTGTGCGTCTGAGGCATTTAGCGCATCACGGTAGGCATAGAGCAAGGTCTCAATCGCTGCTTTTTCTGTTGGGTGTTCCATTTTGTTATGATTTGGAGGATTAGAAAGGTGGTCAGATTTATTATGGCAGGCGGTGACGGTTGCCATTAAGGCTATCGCCAGTAATAAAGGTTTCATTGCTGTTCTATTTGGATGATGCATGTACCGTAGCTTTTGCTTCATTGAGCGTTACGGTTTTTCCGAGCGTGCCAAATTCATGCAAGTCGCCAAATACTTCAATGCGGATAGCCTGGTCGATGCCGCCAATATGAAGCGGGGCAAATCCACTGCTGGTAATGAGGGCTTCAATCTGAGGGTTGCTGTTGGTATTGTCTGATGCATAGAACAATACTTTTTTATCAGGGGCAGAAAATGCTTCGCTGGATAATGTGCCTGCACCCAATGTGCCGAAAGCCTTAACCAGTTTAGCATTGGTGGGAATGAGCTCGGAAATTATTGCTCCGGCAGATTCATTTTCGCCAATTATTTTTTTGAAACCGCCATGCTCATCCGGCGCTATGGGATTGGAGACATCTACAATGGTTTTGCCTTCCAACGCTTTGCTATAAGTGCTGAGAAATTCTTTTAAAACGTTGAAGTAGAGGGCGGGGATCACTACATCTGCCTCTTGTATAGCGGCTTCGGTTTCTTTTGCCACAGCCAGAGGTCCCAGTTTACCGGCAACTTTTTCTGCCTGTGCCAGGTCTCTTGATGCAATAATTACTGGGTGATTGCCCTTAACCAGGTTGGCGGCTATGGCCCAACCAATTTTACCCATACCAATAATGGCTACTTTGGTGTTGAATGATGCGTTGTTCATGCTGTTTGTATTTAAATGGTTGTGTCGGTATTGACAATACAAAGGTGCGATGAACAAGCGGGGTGTACCTATAAACAAGCTTAAGAAATACCCTTAAGGTAGTTTAAGGGTAGCTACTTTTTGCTTCTTTCATTTCTAACCTTGCTGAGGAATTCCGGTGTTATGCCCAGGTATGCGGCAATTTGGGTATTCGGCAACCGGTTGGCCAGATGCGGGTATTGTTCTAAAAAGCTTTCATACCTTTCATAAGCGGTGGCGCTAAACGTTTGCAAAAGCCTGTTTTGCAGTTCTATATACTTGTCTTCAATAATTACCCTAAAGTTGCGGTCAAATTTGGGGAAGTTGGTGTATAAAAACCAGAGATCGCCCTTCGAGATCTGTAATATTACAGCGGGTTCAATCGCTTCTATACATAGTTTAGAAGGCCGTTCTTTATGCAGGCTATCAATGTCTGCAATCCAATCATCTTCTGCTGCAAATGCAAGGTTATATTCTGTGCCGGCGTTGTCTGTACCATACATTTTAAAACAGCCTTCCACCACATAGGTAAAATACTTACAAATGTCGCCCTCCTGGAGAATGTACTGCTTCCGTTTTACCTTTCGTTCAACCACACGGCTACGCAAAGCCTCTATCTCTTCGGGGTTTAGCGCAAGGTATTTTTCAAAATGGGTAACAATGCTATTCATGTACAATTATTCCTACAGATCAGGCTGCTTAAAAGTATGATTTTTTGTCTTGTATTTGCATGGCGGCACCACACCTAACGATAAAAACAAAAGCCGGAGGCAAATCCCCCGGCTTTTTTATGATTCACATTTTATTTTACTTATCGTTTAACGAGTTTCTACGCGCTAAAGAAAGCGCCTTCTGCATTGTAGATCACTGCCTGGTAGTGCCCGGGTGTGCGTTTTTCCAACGAGAGGGAATGGTTATTGCACAATCATTCTGCGGCTGGCAAGGGGTTTGTCGTTGCTGCTGAGGGTATAGAGGTATACGCCCGGCGGCAACCCATTCAGGGGCATTTCAAGAATGGATGAGCCGGGTTTTAAATCATACTGCCGTAGCTGAACGCCCTGCATGTTGTACAAACCCAATGTTCCATTTTCTC
>JAVBKE010000236.1:0-23283 GCA_031554185.1 Caryophanales bacterium | reverse complement strand
GTTGATTTAAAGCAGTATGGTGACCATTTTAAAAGTAGCGAAACCCCTGGTTGGCTTATGCTTCGAGGATCATCTACTGATACTAAAAAATTAACTGATCAACTTGGGTTTTATTATAAAGATGCTGGTGAATCGAAGGTTCATACTAATGAAACATTTTTATTAGATGAAAATAACCATGTCATCAAACAGTTTGGTATGGGACAGGTCGACTTTGACCGCGAGAAAGTTTATCAGGAGATTAAAAAAGCAGTGGCGTATTGAAAACTGGTTGGTAATCTATTTGAAGTGAAAAAAGAATTGCCACAAAACATGATCACCTTTCCTTGTTCAATAGTCTCAACCCTAACTATCCATGCAAGCGTGCCAAATATATAGATCCTAAGTGACTGCAAAAACACGCTATTGTCGTTCATTGGAAAGTCCCACAGATTCGCTTTAATAGCCTATTGGATACATGCACCAGCTACTATTCATACCCCCTATTGCAGCAGAATGCTTCTTCGTTTCATGGAGGGAAAATAACTATCTTTCCTCCGTGAGCATATCCACTGGTTTGGGCATTTATTTGTGGAGGAATGCTTAAAGGGATTTCAATTTCTTTCACCCATGTTTATTACTTGAAAAGAAGAAAAACAGCACAAAGCTAGACTTTATCTGGCTTGTGGCTGTTCTTGTTTGTAGCACACTCCATGTCAATCAGTTCAAGTTTAATTCACATCATGTGCTTCTGCTATCAGCACACGTTTCATAATCTTTCCCGTAGTATTTTTGGGCAGCTCAGTCATAAATCGATATTGTGAAGGAACCTTATATTTGGCTAGCCGCTCACTGCAATAATCATGTAATGCTTGTTCTGTTAAATCAGGGTTTCGCGATACTAAGTAGCAATAAATTTCTTCACCAAGTTTCTCATTCGGGAGACCGATAACCGCGACCTCAATGACGTCCTCATGGGAGTAGATCACTTCTTCGACTTCGCGTGGGTAGACATTAAATCCATTCAAGATAATCATTTCTTTCTTACGGTCAACAATGAAGAAATAGCCGTCCTCATCCACCTTGGCGAGATCCCCTGTAAAGAGCCAACCATTTTGTAAAACTGCTTCACTTGCTTCTGGCTGTTTGTAGTATCCCTTCATGACGTTTGGACCTTTAACGATCAGTTCACCGATCTCGCCTGTTTGAACAGGTTGACCCGCTTCATCAACAATACGATTTTCTACATGAGGAATTGAGACGCCAATTGATCCCGCTTTTCTTACCCCACTAATTGGATTAAATGTCGTCACCGGTGACGCTTCTGACAAGCCATATCCTTCTGCCACTGGTACGGCAAACTTTGCTTCAAAGTCATGTAGCAGCGCAACTGGCAATGCTGCGCCTCCTGAAATACAGGCACGAAGCGATTTTACTGCTTCCGGCCCCACACCTGGCACTTGTAGTAAATAATTGAACATGCTTGGCACACCGGCAAATAAAGTCGCTTGCTTCTGAGCAATTGTTTGCAACACCTCACCAGGATGGAACTTAGGCAATAGAATGACGGTCGCCCCTTGAGAAAGCGGTGCATTTAGACAGGCAGTGAGACAAAACACATGAAAGATAGGTAGAACAGCAACCACCCGGTCAGCTTTGCTCATTTCAAGACATGAAGAGCTGTCAATTGCATTACTGTATAAATTCTCATGCGTCAACAAAGCACCTTTTGGCTTACCGGTTGTCCCTGATGTGTAAAGGATAACGCCAACATCATCGTTCACAAGAACAGGCGCAGCAAATCCCGTATCATTTTTACAAACAAACTGAAAATGAATTAGTTCTAAGAATTCGTTTTGAAATTCGGGTACTGTGTCAATGTCGGTAATCACGACAGTTTCCAGATTTGGCAATGTCGGTGAAAGGTATTTAATCAGGGGCGTTAGTGCAGAGACTGTGACAATGGCTTTGACATCGCCGTCTTGCAAAATATAGGATAGTTCATCTTTAGAAAAAGTCGGGTTAATTGGTATCACTGTTGCACCAGCGCGGAATGCACCATAAAGGCTAATCACGAATTCCGGGCAATTTCCTAATAACAGGGCGATATGATCACCTGCGCCAATACCTAATTCGGCAAGACCCGCGGCAAATGCTGTAATTTGCTGATCTAGTGCTATGTAGCTGATTTCTTGATCAGCATAACTAAGTGCAACCACATCGGGTTGCTTTTGGGCTAGATGATGAAAATGCTCGTGTAGATTCACGAAATAATCCCCCTTCATCTTTATGTCTACTTATAGGTATTCTTTACTGGTGATGATTAGACTGTAAGCATTTTCAATATTGCGATTTCACATGGATAAGCTTGCGCTAGGATCAGCTTCTTCCGTCCATTTATGCCTTGGGGATAACAACTTCCTACAGCTACTATTTGTTTGTTATTGTGCTTCTAACAATCTTACTAATGACTATTTAAAATGAGGAGCCCCCCCCTTGAGTTTAGTGGGGGCGTACAGTAAACTATAAGCAGTTACTAGTAATCTTTTTTCGCTTAACAGAGGAAATCAGCACTATACTTGTGACACTATCGATGATGAAGCGACAAGAAGGAGTCTGTATTGGAGTATCGTACGCAACCTTTCACCTTAATGTGGACTATTACCACTGCGGATGAAAATAAAAGCCTTAGAAGTTTTCTATATGAACAGCGATTATCACGTGCTACATTAAAAGAGATCAAATTTCATGGTGGCGAAATCCTTGTGAATGGGATCACTTCAAATGTCCGCACGCAGCTTAGGCCAGGCGATTCTGTTGTAATCACTTTCCCAGCAGAAATTGTTAGTCCAAGATTAATGGCTGAAGAATTGCCGCTTTCAATTGTTTACGAGGATGACTTACTACTTGTGGTCAACAAACCTGCGGGCATGAGTACGATTCCATCACACGAGCACCCGACTGCCACTCTAGCTAATGCCTTACTATGGCACTATCAAGCACGTCAAGAGCAGGCAACGATCCACACAGTCACACGACTAGATAGAGATACTTCTGGTCTCGTGTTGATCGCAAAATATCGGCATATTCATCATTTGCTTTCGCTTGAGCAAAAAGAACAACGAATTCGCAGACAATACCAAGCACTCGTGCACGGTGTAATGGATCATTCAGGTAGCATTGACCTTCCCATTGGGCGAAAGGACGGCAGCATTATTGAGCGTCAAGTCCGGCCAGACGGTAAACCAGCACGAACAAACTATGAACAGATTTCATCATACAATGATTTCTCTCATATTTGGTTACAGCTAGAAACCGGACGCACACACCAGATTCGTGTGCATCTATCGCATCTAGGCTATCCGCTTCTAGGCGACACCCTCTATGGTGGTGACATCACGCAGATTGAACGCCAAGCATTGCACTGCGCTACACTGACCTTTACCCATCCGTTTACCAGGAAAACACTCACTCTTACAGCACCGCTACCAAACGACATTATTCAAGTCCTTAACCTCCAGACTTAGGAAGGATAAAGGGCGATACGTCATTGCACATTAGATAAAAAGGAGCCACTACCATGATGTTTTTGGATAATAAAGGGATTACAAACCCGGAAATCAATTTAGCGATTGAGGAATATGCATTAAAAAACCTGCCGATTGACGAGGCTTATCTACTATTCTATATCAATGAACCATCTATTATTATTGGCAAAAACCAAAATACGATTGAGGAAATCAACCAAAATTATGTTGATCAAAACAACATTAAAGTTGTGAGACGCCTTTCTGGTGGTGGTGCTGTTTATCATGATTTGGGTAATTTGAACTTCAGCTTCATCACGAAAGATGATGGTAATAGCTTTCACAATTTCCGCAAGTTTACGGAGCCTGTAACAGCAGCGCTCGCCAAACTTGGTGTCAATGCTGAACTCAGTGGACGCAATGACATCCTCGTTGATGGTAGAAAAATTTCGGGAAATGCACAATTCTCTACACGCGGTAGAATGTTCAATCACGGCACACTGCTTTTCAACTCAGAAATCGAACATATCGTTTCTGCGTTACAGGTGAGCGAAGAGAAAATTGCTTCAAAAGGCATCAAGTCGATTAAAAGTAGAGTCGCTAATATTTCTGAATTTCTGAAAGAGGAGATGACAATTGAATCATTTCGAAACGCGATTTTACAATCGATCTTTGCAGGATATGATGAGATCCCTACTTACCAATGGACAGACGAGGATTGGCAGAAAATCAAAGCTATTTCAAAAGAACGATATCAAAAATGGGATTGGAACTACGGACAATCACCACAATTTCAAATCCAGAAATCACAGCGCCTAGCTGTTGGTAAAATTGATGTCTGCATGAATGTGACGAGTGGAAAAATTGTCGATTGCAAGATTTTTGGTGATTTCTTCGGAGCTAGTGATGTGATTGACATTGAAAACCGCTTACTCGGTGTTCGTTATGACAGAGAAGTTATTAGCGAAGCATTAGCTGATGTGGATATATCTCATTATTTTGGTGCAATCACCAAGGAGATGTTTGTCCAACTCGTTACTGGTAATTAGAACTAATCCGTTACGGAAAACGACGTTAAAATCTTGCCCTAATTAAAGACTAAAGTGACTGATGCGTTACTTTAGTCTTTAAAATAACAAGATGAAAAACCTAAGTCCCAGGAAACGTGGGTAATTATAAAAATTTAAAAACCCCAAACCAACACTATACCACTAATATAATACTGCTTTTCCTTACCTTCTCCACCCTCATTCTAATTGCCCAAGAAAGTATTGGCTAGCTTCAAATTTAATTTTGTCAGATAAATAGCCCTTATTATCAAAATAATATGACTGCATCTCAAACATCAAACCTCTTAAGAACACCACAACCTGTACACAGGTCAGAATATTGTTCGAGATCGTTATTAAGCAAATAGCGCTTCCCTCTCTAACAAGTATTCTCTGCTCTCTTCTACAAAATTCTATATTCTATCACAAAATTGTCAATATATCTTTTAATTGTGCTAAAAAAATGTTTCATTTTTTTGCAGCTGAATACTCAATTTTAAAAAATCGGCAACTGTGATTGATACTTAAAACACGTTCGTAAAGATCATGAAATAGGGTTCACTGATTTTTGTAAAAAAATCTTTTTTTGTCGAACTAATCATGTTATTATCGAATAGCCTGACAAAAATTGATTGGAGGAAACGAATGAAAAAATATTTAGCAGAAGCTATAGGCACAGGCGTTCTAGTGTTTATGGGGTGTGGCAGTGCAGTCTTCTTAGGCACTGATACAGCGAGCGGCCTTTTGGCAGTCGCATTTACATTTGGATTAGCCATTGTGGCGATGGCTTACGTGATTGGAGATATCTCAGGATGTCACATCAATCCAGCGGTATCATTAGCTATGTATTTAACAAAGAAATTGAGCACCATTGATTTTATTGGATATGTAATTGCGCAGATCATCGGTGCAATTGTTGGTGCTGGTATTTTGTACTATATATCAAACATGATCGATATAGATAAAACCGGTGCCTTAGGTGCCAACGGATTTGGAGATCTTACATCATTTGGAGCAATTGTTGTAGAAATCATACTCACTTTTATCTTTATTTTCACAATTCTAGGCGTCACATCAGATGCAAACAAATCTAGTGTAGCAGGAATCGTTATTGGTCTAACACTCGTATTTGTACATATTGTTGGAATTTCGCTCACTGGTACGTCTGTAAACCCAGCACGTAGTATTGGACCTGCTCTATTCGCAGGAGGAGATGCGATAACCCAATTATGGGTATTTATCATCGCACCACTTCTTGGTTCACTACTTGCTACTGGTACATTTAAGGTACTTAACAAATAAATCATACAATAACAAACATTTTGTTGGGCAGCTTCTTTTATAGAAGCTTTTTTCTATTGAGCGGTTAGCCAGATACTACTCAATTGTGCCTCGATTTTAAATATGTACTAATCGCCTTCAATAAATGATTCTTTCACACGTTTCCAGAATGGGAATGACCGCAGTCTTGCAAACCGGACTTTTTTATCACTGACACCATAGGATATCGATTTCACATTGTTATGCAGAAAATTGAGATGATCGATTGTCACAGAAAATTCATCTTGATGGCTCGATTTTAAAATACAATGGTGGTGCTTTGGCAAAATCAATGGCGAGCTGATTGTTCGATAGATTTTATTATTAATTGAAGCCATTTCCGTCATTTGCATGACTTCAATCGCTGGATGGACTAGAGCGCCACCTAGTGCCTTGTTATAAGCGGTACTGCCAGAAGGTGTGGAAAAGCAAAGTCCATCACCACGGAAGCACTCAAAGTAATACCCATTTAACTCAACATCGACTACTAGCGTACTGCCAATTCCATGAATCGTTGATTCATTCATGGCTAAATACTTAGTCGGAAGTTTTCCATCACGATAGATAATTTCCACATCCAGTAAAGGGTACTCCACAACAGAAATAGGCCCCTCAGCAATCGATAATGCCAAAAATATCGATTCGTCAACCATCCAGTCAGCGTAAAAACCTAAGTGACCAGTATGAATACCAACAAAAGCAACCTGATCTAGCATAGACTTAAATCGGTGGAATGCGTAAAGCATTGTCCCATCACCGCCAACTGTGATCACTAATTCAGGCTTTTCATCATCATAAATCAGCCCTAATTTCTCCAGCTGTAACTTAATATCTATTCTAGCCATATCAGAACGTTCATCGCCACGCGAAATCACAGTGAATTTTCTCACTTAAAATCCTCCTCAAATGATATCTGTTCACTTTTTAGTACAATTTTTATCTGATCAACTATTCATTCTCTTATTGATAACTCACGCTAGAGCCGCAAGCATGGACGCATTCCTTCGCTTTTCAGACTCCTTCGCAGGCTACCCTAGGCATACGATGCACTGACCAAACCAATATTTGGCATGTAGCAAACATCAGCGCGATTAATATTACTATTTCTATTTTATCACAGTCATTTGCATTTACACTATAACACGGGGATAATTGAACCAGGAAACCACGGTGCTAGAACGCCTAAAATACAAAGATGGACAAACAGGAGCATATCAATGGCAGAAAATATAGAAATTGAATTTAAAAATCTACTTACAGAGCAAGAATTTAATCAACTGCGTACACGCTTCAACCTTTGCGATGCTCAGTTCACCTCACAAACGAATCATTACTTTGATACCGAGCAATTTTCACTGAAATCACACAATTCAGCACTCAGAATACGGGAAAAGAATGGTCAATATGAATTTACCCTGAAACAACCGCTTCAAACAGGAGAGGGATTGCTAGAAACAAACCAAATGCTGACTTCTGAACAAGCGAATCAAGCCCTTACAGCTGGTATCATCCCCACTGGCGAGGTGAGCGACAAATTGCAACATCTGATTCCAGCGCAGTTATCGCTTCGCTATTTCGGACAACTAACAACAGTGAGAGCAGAAACAAATTACCAAGAAGGTCTGCTTGTATTAGACAAAAGTAGTTACCTTGATCAAACTGATTTCGAACTTGAATATGAAGTGTCAGACTATGAAGAGGGGTGTAACTATTTCGATCAGCTATTAAGTACTGAACAGATTCCGAAGCGACAAACCGCAAACAAGGTAGAACGCTTTTTTAGCAAAATGAAAGAGAGAATAGAACAAAACTAGGTAGTTACACCCGCTATTGATGATTTCTACAAAGGTTTGCTGCAAGATAAGAATATTTCTTATGAAATGATTTTTATTCGTGGTAAAATAGCGATATTCACAACTAAGGAGGCAATCATCTATGATGACACATTTAAAACATGTCCGAGAAACTGACCCTGAAATTTTTAGTGCCATTGACAAAGAACTGGGTAGACAGAGAAATAAAATTGAATTAATTGCTTCTGAGAACTTTGTTAGCGAAGCTGTAATGGAGGCGATGGGTTCAGTACTGACGAATAAATATGCTGAAGGGTACCCTGGTAAGCGCTACTATGGCGGGTGCGAGTATGTTGATATTGCAGAAAATATTGCTCGCGATCGTGCAAAGCAGCTATTTAGTGCAGAGCACGCCAACGTGCAACCCCATTCAGGTGCACAGGCGAATATGGGCGTTTATTTTGCCTTTCTAGAGCAAGGTGACACAGTTCTTGGCATGAATTTATCTCATGGCGGGCATCTCACGCACGGTAGTGCTGTCAACTTCAGTGGTAAGATGTACAACTTTGTTGAATATGGCGTTGATGAGAAAACGCAGAGGATTGATTATGAAGTCGTCCGCGCGAAGGCAAAAGAATGCACCCCCAAAATGATTGTTGTTGGCGCCTCTGCCTATCCTCGGGCGATTGACTTTGCCAAGTTCCGTGAGATTGCAGACGAAGTGGGCGCATACCTCATGGTTGACATGGCGCATATCGCTGGACTGGTTGCTACTGGATTACATATGAACCCGGTTCCCTATTCCGATTTCGTTACAACAACCACGCATAAAACACTACGCGGTCCTCGTGGCGGCATGATTCTATGCAAAGAGAAATACGCAAAACAAATTGACAAAGCGATGTTCCCTGGCGTTCAAGGTGGACCATTGATGCATATCATTGCTGCTAAAGCCGTTGCATTCAAAGAGTGTATGGATAAAAGCTTCAAAACCTATTCAGAAAATATCATTAGAAATGCCAAGCGGCTAGGAGAATCACTCCTCAAAGAGGGTATCCAGCTTGTGTCAGGCGGAACAGATAACCACTTACTATTGATTGACCTTCGCGGAACAGACCTGACTGGTAAAGCAGCTGAGCATGTGCTCGATGAAATCGGTATTACCGTAAACAAAAATACAATTCCATATGACCCAGCAAGTCCATTTGTCACAAGTGGCGTCCGAATTGGTACAGCAGCTATGACCTCACGAGGTTTTGGCCTGGTAGAGATGGATGAAATTGCAGCTATTATTGCATTAGCATTAAAGAACCATGAGAACGAAAGCAAACTTGCTGAGGCGAGTGAACGAGTGACAAAACTAACTAGCAAGTTTACGCTTTACCCTCATTATTAAAGCTGACAATTGATGATTAGTTACCTTTACAAATACCACCAAACAATGGTGGTATTTTTTGTAGGCAAAAAAAAACTGAGTTTCCCCAGTTCCAATGGTTTAGTTGGCAGTATTATCATTTAAAAAAGCCATATTCTTAATAACAATTTTCCGTTGCTGTATTTCTAGAACACCTTTACTGCGTAGATCTTTCATCATCCGATTGACACTCGTATGCGCACTAATACCGCAAAATCCAGCTAAATCTTCATTGGTAATTAAGAGGTCGATCATGACACCGCCATCGACCTCACGACCAAATTGATTGGCAAATCGAAGTAAGGAAGCATACAGTGCACCAGCTTTTCCATTCATCACAAGTTGCTTCATCAATTTAGTTTGATTATTCAGCTGACGACGATAATAATTTTTAATATACAATAGAAGCGCAGGATCAGAGTTTACATCCTGCCAGAACTCTTTTCGTTCAATCTGATAGAAGGTTGCCACTTTAGATTCGACACGAATATTCCACGGGGCAGGCGTCATTTCATTTTCTTCACCTCTTAAAATAGCGACAATCTCTGGTTGATTAATGTACGCTAGATTAAATTCTCTACCGTCGTGTAGAATAATACTCGTTTTTACAGTTCCGGTTTTTAAAATGTGAATATGACTCACCATAATTCCGTTGTAAGCCAAATAGGTATGCCAATCTTTTGACACGATTGCTGGCTGCTTATCATTGATATATTTTGCTAAACTCTTATCAATTTCTTTCATTTTGGTCTCCACATCAATTCAATCTGCGCGTGTTTATTATACCTTTTTTTCAGAATATATTTAAGCCCCTTATGGCAATTCCCTCATAAGAATGGTCACTAATCAACATAAATTGACTTATCAGTGTTCAGCCATGCGTAACCAGCGCCAATGACAATAGCGCCACCGACAAAGTTGCCTAGGAAAGCAAACGTGAGATTGGTCAACACAGCTGGCAGCGTCATACTAGCAAGGGCACCAGCAGGTGCTGAAAAGAATGCTAATGAAAATGATGAGAAGTTTGCAATGACGTGCTCAAAGCCTAGAAATGCGAAAACAAAAACGATTAAGATCGTTGCCATCATTCTACCTGCGTCGTCCTTCATTTTTAGGGCACAAAATACCGCCGTATTAACAATGATATTAGCAAATATCGCTTCGATAAAGATCGTCAACGGCTCTTTTGCTAATTTAGAGTCAACCATTGTAAACAAGTAATGGTCCGGCGATAAGTTCTGAAACACCATGGTATGGGACAACAAGTAACCAATGATAATGGCACCGACCAAATTAAACAAGATACAAACAACCAAGATCTTGAATGCTTTTTGCCATGGGAATACTCGTTTGATTGTCGCTACACTTGTATACATCATATTGGACGTGCCAAGCTCCGCGTTCATATAAATAATCATTACAAGTGATAAAGCGAATAAAAATGCATAGACAAACTTTCCTAATCCTTCTCCGAAGTGATCGACTTTTTCAGCCGCCATTACGGCAACGGAAGTACCTAGCGACAGAAACATACAAGCAAGCATAGATCTATACATATAGCGAAGTGGACTTGCCTCTAATAGATCCAACTTCTTTACTGCACTCTTATTGATCGTTGTAATCAATGGTGTATTTTGTTCTTTCATATCCATTCCACTTTCCTTTTGCTTAAACTCTTGGCATAGTTCAAAATGAAATTAGCCAAAAAGAAGTAAAGCAAAATCCTACATATTATTGATACTTTGAAGAAGATACGAAGAATCTCTACAAAACAGTCTAAGCACGAGTACATTCACAAAAGCCAATGAACTACGCGGAACCTAATCATGAATTGCCACCTTCACACCTTCAACTATGCACCTTATTTTTCAATACTTTTTTGTAAAATTTGATTCGCTAGTGCGACTGACTCTTTACTTGGCGGTTCAATACCTTCCAACGCGTAATCATAACCTAGCTCTTTCCACTTATAAATGCCCATCTTGTGGTAAGGCAATACTTCAATCTTTTTCACATGATCTAATGTCCTGATAAACCGCGCCAGCGCTTCTAGATCAGCTGGATCATCAGACTTAGTTGGTACCAATACATGACGAATCCAGACTGATTGCCCTTTATCCGACAAGTATCGTGCAAAATCTAGAATCGGTTCGACTGGCCGTGTTGTCAATTCCAGATGCTTTTCAGGAACAATTTGCTTAATATCTAACATGATCAGATCCGTCACCGCTAAAAGCTGGTCCAGTTTCCCAAGGAACGACTCGCTTCGTGTGAAACAGCCACCGCAACTATCTAGCGTTGTATGGACTCCTGCCTCATGAAGAAGAGTGAATAGCTCAATAAGAAAGTCTATTTGTAATAGCGGTTCCCCGCCACTAACTGTCACACCCCCGGTTTCACCCCAGAAGTCTTTATATCGAATTGCTTCTTCAAATAGTTCCTTCGCTACCTGATCTTTCCCTGATCCCATTTTCCATGTGTCTGGGTTATGACAGTACTGACAACGAAGCTGGCACCCCTGCATGAAGATAATAAAGCGAACACCAGGTCCATCGACTGTCCCCATTGATTCTACTGAATGAATTTTCCCTACTGCTGCGCCCATATTTGCACTTTCTTTCAAAAAAAGTTAGAAACAATGGGCTTTTGAGGTTTTACATCAAAAGCCCATTTATTAAATTGCCCAATAATTACATGCTCTCATGCATTGTTCTGTGAATGACATCTAATTGTTGTTCGCGTGTCAGCTTAATAAAGTTGACTGCATAACCTGAAACGCGAATTGTCAATTGTGGATACTTCTCTGGGTGATCCATAGCATCAAGCAATGTCTCGCGGTTGAACACGTTGATATTCAAGTGGTGTCCACCTTTTGCCGCATAACCATCTAGCATTGCTGCAAGATTAGCAATTTGCGTATCATCATCACGGCCTAGTGATTTTGGCACAATTGAGAATGTATTTGAAATGCCGTCCAATGATAATTCATATGGTAATTTAGCCACAGATGATAGTGAGGCAAGTGCACCCTTTGTATCTCTTCCGTGCATTGGATTTGCACCTGGTGCAAACGGCTCTCCTGCACGGCGTCCATCAGGTGTATTTCCTGTTTTCTTTCCGTAAACTACATTTGAAGTGATTGTTAAGACAGACGTTGTATGTTTAGAATCACGGTATGTTTTATATTTTTTCACACGACTCATAAATTCTTTTAACAGCCAAACTGCAATTTCATCAGCACGGTCATCATTATTTCCGTATTTCGGAAAATCACCTTCGGTTTCAAAATCAACGACAACGCCGTTCTCATCACGAATCGTTTTCACTTTTGCATACTTGATTGCTGATAGAGAATCAACTGCAACTGAAAGACCAGCAATACCCGTAGCCATTGTACGCAAGATTTCTGTATCATGTAGCGCCATTTCTAATTTTTCGTATGAATACTTATCGTGCATGTAATGAATGACATTTAGTGTGTTGACATAAAGCCCACAAAGCCATTCCATCATTGTTGTATACTTGTCAACCACTTCATCATACTCTAGATATTCAGAACTTATTGACTGATATTTAGGCGCTACTTGCTTTTTCGACTTCTCATCTACACCACCATTAATTGCATAAAGTAATGCTTTTGCAAGGTTCGCACGTGCGCCAAAGAATTGCATTTGCTTCCCGATTCGCATGGCAGATACACAGCAAGCAATGCCATAGTCATCGCCCCAATGTGTACGCATCACGTCATCGTTTTCATATTGAACTGCTGATGTTGCGATCGATGTCTTCGCGCAGAAGTTCTTGAAACCTTGTGGTAAACGTGTTGACCAAAGAACTGTTAGGTTCGGCTCAGGTGCTGGACCTAAATTACTTAATGTGTGTAAGAAACGGAAACTGTTCTTTGTCACCATGTGACGACCATCTTCTCCAACCCCACCAATTGACTCAGTTACCCATGTCGGGTCACCAGAAAATAGTGCATTGTATTCTGGTGTACGAGCAAATTTCACTAGGCGTAACTTCATTACGAAATGATCAACAATTTCTTGTACTTCTGACTCAGTGATTGTGCCGTTTGCTAAATCTCTTTCCGCGTAAATATCTAAAAAAGTTGACGTACGTCCAAGAGACATTGCTGCTCCATTTTGCTCTTTAATCGCTGCAAGATAGCCAAAATAAAGCCATTGAAAAGCTTCTTTTGTATTTTTTGCTGGAACAGAGATATCATAACCATAGATTTTCCCTAATTCTTTTAATTCAGCTAATGCTCTAATTTGCTCATTGATTTCTTCGCGTGCACGAATAATGTCTTCTGACATTGTGCCATTTCCGCATCGGTTAAGGTCTTGTTTTTTAGTGGCAATCAACTTGTCAACACCATAAAGTGCAACACGGCGATAGTCACCAATAATCCGGCCACGGCCATAAGCATCTGGAAGACCAGTAATGATTGCTGAGCTTCTTGCTGCACGCATTTCTGGTGTGTACGCATCAAATACACCTTGATTATGGGTTTTACGATAATGTGTGAAAATATGTGAGATTTCCTCATCCACTTCAAAACCATACTCGGTTGCAGATAGCTCACTCATGCGAATCCCGCCAAATGGCTGAAGACTACGTTTAAATGGCTTCTCTGTTTGGAAACCAACGATTGTTTCTAATTCCTTCTTTAAGTAACCTGGCGCATGAGAAGTAATCGTTGAAACCACTTTCGTATCCATATCAAGTACGCCACCAGCTTCACGTTCTTGTTTGTCTAAATCCATTACTTGATTCCAAAGCTCTTTTGTTATTTCTGTTGCGTCTGTTAGAAACGAATCGTCTCCATCATAACCCTGATAATTTATCTGAATGAAATTTCGTACATCAATTTCATCTTGCCATTTCCCTTGTTTGAAACCTTCCCAATTGCTTTTCATTCTGGTATCCTCCAACACTTATTATGCCTTTATTCTAATCATTTTTAGCTTTAGTCACTTTCGCAAAAAATATTAACAATTGTTAATGTCATATGTATAAAAATAATGTTAAATTCTATTTTTAATAGTTGAATTGATCGGTAATAATAAGAAAAAGTCTACTATTCATCGCCACTCAACCACTTTTACAACATGTATTTCCTATCTTTAATACTCGCTTTTCTAGTGGACATACAAAAAAAGGCTACCAATATGCATACAAATTACACATAATGGTCACCTTTTCGACATATTTGAAATGATCGATGTAAAACTTGTTCGATCCTAATCGTTTTAGTTCTTTACGAACAACTTACATTGCACTTTTAAAGATTGCAATTACTTGCTCTTTTGTTGGTTGAATTGGGTTTGTTAAACCACAAGCGTCTTTCATAGCATTGTCAGCAAGCACTGAGAAATCTGCTTCCTTGACACCAAGCTCAGCTAATCCTGATGGAATATTAACTGATTTTGATAGACTTCTAATGGCGTTTAGAAGCGCTTCAGCGCCCTCGTCATTTGACATACCATCAACATTAACACCCATATAAACTGCCAACTCTTTTAATCTTGTTGCGCTCACTTGTTTATTGAACTGCTCTACATGTGGAAGTAAAATTGCATTACAAACGCCATGCGGTAGATCATAGAATCCACCCAATTGATGCGCCATCGCATGTACATATCCAAGACTTGCGTTGTTGAACGCCATACCTGCAAGGTACTCAGCGTAAGCCATATTACTTCTAGCTTCCATATCTTTACCGTTATCAACAGCGTTTTTCAAGTTTTGAGCAATTAATTTAACGGCTTGTATTGCACATGCATCTGTTACAGGTGTAGCAGCAGTTGAAACATACGCTTCTACAGCATGCGTAAGCGCATCCATGCCTGTTGCAGCAGTCAGCGATTTCGGCATATCGAGCATCAGTGCTGGATCGTTCACAGCCATAATGCTGTTGACATTTTTATCAACAATCGCCATTTTTACATGTCTGTCTTCATCTGTAATAATGCAGAAAATCGTCATTTCTGAAGCTGTACCAGCAGTTGTGTTAATTGCTACTAGAGGCACTTGCGGCTTCTTAGATTGATTAACCCCTTCATAATCCTTGATGTTTCCACCATTTGCTGCTACAAGGGCAATCCCTTTTGCACAGTCATGAGGTGAACCTCCACCAACTGAAACAACGAAATCACATTGGTTGTCTTTTAACATTTTTTCGCCATCTTCAACATTTTTCACTGTAGGGTTCGGTTTTGTTTCATCGAAAATCACATATGAAACTCCAATACTACTTAATACATCTGTAATTTTTGCAACTAAACCGATTTCAACTAGAATCTTATCTGTGACGATTAACGCCTTCTTAAATCCGAATCCTTGAATTTCACTTCCAGCACTAGCTAGTGCACCTTCACCCATAATACTTAGTGGTGGCATAAAAAAATTATTACTCATCAAAATCTCTCCTTCTTATAGAAATATTGTAGTCAATTAACATTATAGACCTTTATGAATCAACTTTGAATAGC
Organism: Caryophanales bacterium; assembly: GCA_031554185.1. Taxonomy (GTDB): domain Bacteria; phylum Bacillota; class Bacilli; order JARBTR01; family JARBTR01; genus JAVBKE01. The sequence continues at coordinate 7,704 of JAVBKE010000236.1, read as the reverse complement.
AATTTATGGGTTATTTTTAAATCATATACTGAGGGACGATTAGCGCTAAGATTTTAAATGGGGAAATCCGTTCATAAACAACTTTTCATACGCAAAAATAATGAAGCGAATCACTAGAATCCACTTCATTTGTATTGATTATTTATTTTGTTCCAAATAAACGGTCACCCGCATCACCAAGTCCTGGTACGATGTAACTATCCTCATTCAACTTCTCATCTAGTACCGCTATATACACTTCAACATCAGGAAGCGCTTTTTGCAAGGCAGCAACGCCTTCTGGTGCCGCGATCAAACACATAAATTTGATATTAACGGCTCCACGTTTTTTCAATAATTCAATGGCAGCAATCGCTGATGCCCCTGTTGCTAACATTGGATCAACAACGATAATTTCCCGCTCTTCAATATCAGATGGTAATTTAATGAAATATTCAACTGCTTGTAGCGTTTCGTGATCGCGGTATAGCCCAACATGCCCAACTTTTGCAGCTGGAATCATCTTCAGCATGCCATCAACCATACCAAGTCCTGCACGAAGAATTGGTATAAGCGCCAACTTCTTACCAGCAATTTCTTTTTGAACTGTTTTACCTAGGGGTGTCTCAATTTCAACGTCTTGAAGTGGTAGATCACGGGTCACTTCATAAGCCATTAGCATTGCAACTTCGTCGACTAAATTCCTAAACTCCCTAGTACCTGTACTGGCTTTTCGAATCAAAGTTACCTTGTGTTGGATCAAAGGATGATCGTAAACATGTACTTTTGCCATTTAAAAACCCTCCACATCATTGTTTGAATCTAAATCTTTCTAATTGTACAGAAAAGTATCAGGCAATTCAATAGCAAATAGAAATAAATATGGCAATGTATCATTGACCATTAATCATCTCAGCTTGCTAGACAACTGACGAAGCCTATTACTTAGTGAAGAGTGCACGTTTAGTAATCCTCCGATTGGTTTTTCATATCAAACTGATAGTGCTATACTATTGTTTGACTATTGAAAGGTAGGTATCTTTTGATGAAAAAATTGATTGTACTTCTAATCAGCGTCACAATGGCATTCGGATTATCCGCATGTGGCAATGAACCAACAAAAAAAAAATCTGAAGACAAGAAATCGAACAGCAAACCACAAATAAGTGACACAACTATTGAAAATAACAGTCTAACAAATGATTTTCTTGGTATGACAATGACTTTCCCGCAAGGATGGGTATTCGCTAGTACCGAGGAAATGGCGAAGTCTCTACAACTTGATCCAGCACTACTGGCAGATAAAAATGCTGCTAAGAACTTTGAAAAAGGAGAGCTACCTGCATATCCAATTGCTTTCTCAAGCAAAGTCCCGATATCTGACCCAGATCCAAACAATTCTAAAATTGAAATCATGATTGAAAAACCAGAAGAAGCAATGAGCTCAATTAAGTATCTGCAGATTTGCAAAAATATGTTGATTCAGAGTTTACCAACGGCTGAGTTTAGCGATGTTCTTCCTACAGAAATTGGCGGCAAGCCAGGGCATATGTTAAATGTAAACGCATCTGCTGGTAGCGTAAAAGTAAATCAAACTTACTACGTTCTCGCAGAGGGAGATTACATCCTGACATTTGCAACATCTTATGTAGCTGAGGATAAACCATTGATCGATCAAGCTATGGCATCAATTACCTTTGAAAAGTAATTCTGTTACTTCTGTATAAGTATTGATTCCTACATATAATGATATCTTGTACCAAGGAGACATACAGAATTTTGATGTAGAATTGATGTAATAGATTATGTCATCTGGAAAGCTATTTGATTTGAAATCCTTTGCAAGGAGAGTGGAAAGATTGAGCGAGACTGAGTTATGGTTATTAATTGTTTACTGGATGGGGATTAGTAGTCTTTTGTTATTTGGGTTAATGGGGCTCGACAAGTATAAAGCTAGGCGAAAGCAACTTCGAGTTCCAGAAAAAACACTATTTTCTACAGCCCTTTTGGGCGGTGCAGTTGGTGGAATCCTTGGGATGATTGTCTTTAGGCACAAAACCAGACATGCCAAGTTTCAAGTTGGATTCCCACTTTTTGTCGTCGCACAAGTTGTTTTGGTTTATTTTGTTTATAGCACTTCTTAATGTGCTTACAAACCGAATAAATTTCTACCAATAAAAAAATTGCCATTATAATGATTGAAAACAGGCGTCATAATGGCAATTATTTGTTTTACTGCTTAAGCTCTAAACTAGTTGTAATTGTTTTGTATACTTCTTGATTATAGATCGATTGATCCGAAGTACCGACAATGACAGTGTAAAAACGATCATCGTCCTCCACAATGGTTCCAACAAAGAAGCCTTTACTATTAGAGAATTCATAGGTCTTCGCTGGCTTTCCAGCCACTGAATCATCCGCTATTTCTGTCCAGGTTGTCACTGGTTCTTCAGAAGCAACCTTGTCAAGATAGCCAATGATCTCATCAAAGCTCATTGTCTCATCATTTTCATTGGTAATTTCCTCTTTCAGATATTGATCGACATAGCAAAGATGATTCTGCAAAGGATCTGTGACTGCAAAAAGCGTGTGTTCATTGACTTTTGCATCATACAAGGACCAGCCACCGGGAACGGTAATGGCTACCTTTCCATCTTCGCTACTAATTGCGTAAGGCTCAGTAGGGATGACGTTACCATTTTCATCTGTTATTAAGCTGATACTTTCTTTTACATCTAATGTTTTATTGATTTCCAGAAATTTTTCCTCATTAAAATCTTTCTCAATTCCTGTACCCGAAGCCGTTATATAGTAATTAATGTCGTCTTCCATCACTGAAACGACATAATAGTAATGATCCTCTGTGCTCACACTGTATGACACCGTTTTCATATCATCGATGGGGTCTTTGGAAATCTCTTTAATTTCGGAACCCGGGAAGCTATCAGCAGCTAATTGCTCAGAAAGTCCATCAAACGCTACTTTCTTGCCATTTTTGTTCACTGTATATTCCTTACTCTGTGCCTCAAACACAACACCTTCAGCATCATTCTCCATTGAAGCAACAATCGAGTAATCTGACTTCATGTCATCCTCCACTAACAACCAGTTACTAGGAACTGTTAATTCATAATTTTTATCTTTGCTCGAAACTGTATGCGCCTTATCCTCTGCCTCTTTAACACAACCTGCTAATAAAGCGGGTATGAAGAGAATAAGTAATAAGTTCAATGACACACTTTTTATTTTGTTATTCAAGACTTCCCCTCCCATTTGCTCATGTGGATTATATCAAAATACCAGGATAACAACAATGTTCGCTTTTAAACCATTGTTATAGCAGAACACAGAGCCCCTATTCCTCTGATGAAAATATTCATCAGCCTCACGGAGCCGATGATCATTTCAAGAATATTTAAATTTCGTGATCTCCGAGAATTTTTTTAGCTTTGTCAGTTTACTGTTTTTCCTATAGGAGAAGGTACACAGTAATCATTTTTCATATAAAAAATGAAAGCAAAACCCATGTGTTTTTAAATTGCAAACTCGTTGTAACATAAGATTTAATTTCTATTTGACCAAGGCTAATCAGCATATGACCCTCACTTTTTGTGGCCATCATTTACCATAGGATCACATGCAGATTACGCCTGCTTCCCCCGAATCACATAAAGCAAATTGTGCTAAATAATACTGGAAATCAATTATTGTTTTTGATGATCATTTAGGATTTGTTTCATTTATAGTGGCTAATTAATTGGAAGTTCTTTTCTTGAAAGATTTAAGGGGTAAAAAATGATCATATCGGTTCTTACTGTGGGATCAGTAGTTTATAAAAACTCTTGCTTTATTGAAGTTGTACGAACTAACTTGCTCTAAAGCTGTTGTTTCATTCTACTTCGTAGACCAATTGCAACTAATACAGTCATAGAAAGTAGCATTAAGATAATTAGGGAACCCCTGCGGTTCTTATCATCACCAGTTGTTGGTACAGTTATCGCTGCTGGCTCGGGAACCCGTTTGTTATGCATCACTACGTTTGTTGTTTCACCGTTTTTCACTTCAAATGTGATTGACTCGGTATTAAGTTCGTAGCCATCATTCGGAAGTGTTTCAGTTAATGTATAAGTCCCTTCCCTAAGGTTAAGTTTCTTGGGCTCGTTAGTAGACACCCAAGAGGTATCAAAATCTTCACCTACTACATTTAAAGTTGCACCTGGTAACTCTTTTGACCCACGCACTTCTTGTTTTGAGATTTCAGCTTCCCCTTTCTTTAAATCATTTTTAATAACAAGAGCGTTCTCTTCAAGCATAATAGGATCACCTTTGGAGTCAGATACTAATAGCTCGTCTTTTGTGACAGTTATCGTCCAAACTTCGTCATTGATGAGATAGTCATCTGAGTTGGCATTTACCTCTTTGAGCTGATACTCACCAATTGGTAATGCTAACTTTACTGTACTATTTTCACCTATTGCAAACCTTTGAATCAAACTGTTATTTTGATACAGCTCAAACTGCGTACCAGCTCCTGTTGGGGCGTAGTGGGATACCCATTCTTCACCTTGTTTTTCTAGTACTTCATTTAGCTTTTTGATAGTTAGCGCTTCCTTGTGCAACTCATTATTGATTGTTAACATGTTACCTACTGCAAGATCAATTTCTTTTCCTTCCGAGTCAGCTACCTCAATACCCTCTTTCGTTACCGTAATGTCCCATACTTCATCTGTTAGATCATATAAATCGGAGCTGGGTTTTAATTCTTTCAATTGGTATTTTCCAACGTAAAGCGCCACTTCGACTGTTCCATCTTCTCCGATTACAAGTGTCTGAACGAGATTGCCATCTTGGTATATTCCAAACTCAGCTCCCGCGCCATTCAGATTGTATTGGGACTCTGGAGCCTGACTATTCTCATCTATTGAAAATCCGTAGTCTGGATAAATAATTGATTCATTCTGTTTGTTTAAAATGAGTTTTTCTTTGTGCAATTCGTTTGCGATCGGTTGATTATTTTCATTCGCGTACATGTCAATTGTGACAACTGATCCATTATTTGTTGCTGTGAATGTGAAATCAAATTGGTCTGGATTAATATCGTGCTTGCTACCTGCATCTAATTCTTGAACATAGTAATTCCCTTCAGGAAATTGCTCTTCCACCCTTGCAATTCCTGCTTCGGTTGTTGCTACTGCAAGCAATCCATCTGTTGGAACGATTTCCTTACCTTCAACTTTGATCGCATCTCGTGCATATACACCAAAGGTTTTATCATTTGCAGGAACTGATGCAATGGCAGGTTGCCCGTTTTCGTATGCTAACACCTCTTCTGTTTTATTAATGAGAATTTGCAACTGCTGCAATTCATTTTCAGCTTCGAAAGCTGTGGATGTAACTGCTATTTCTTGTCCAGCATAGTTTAGTTCGAAAGGTAGTTTCATTCCTGTTAGAACCATACCAACTGGGGCTTTTGTTTCCACTGCGTAGTATTTACCAAGATATAGCGCTGGCGTCTTCACTTGCCCTTCTTCATCGGTAACACCATGACCAACTATGTCTCCCTCATTTGCTCTGACTGTACCATCAGGTGTGATGATATCTTCTGCGGCTATGAAGTCGAATTCAGCTCCTTTTAATGCCTTTTGCTCGAAGATGAGATCATATTGATCACCAAATTCTGTTTCCTCTTTTTCAGCTCCCGTTAGAACATCACCTGTTTTAGTTAGTGTCGCAATACCTTTTTGAGCCATATCGCTAAACTTCACTTCAATTGTTTGCCCCGTTTGATTTTCTTGATTAACTGTGAACTTTGATGGTTTCTCATTCAGAACATAGCCATTCGGCGCCGCTACCTCGTAGAGCTCATACTCTCCATATTCCAAAGGTTCCGGAAGCATTAATTCACCTTGACTATTTGTTTTAAATTCATCCAAAGTTATCTGAGCTGGGTAATTTACAGTCTGCGTTACCCATTTTCCTGTTTGAAGGTCTTTCACTTTAAAAGTGGTATTTGCAACTGGAATTGTTTTTCCTGTTTCCGCATCAACCTTTACAATTTTGACCAGAGACCTAAATTTAGCATTAACCATGTTATAGTACTGAGTTGTTCCGTCTCCGCTAATATTTACGCGGAAGTCATCTACTTTTACTTTTCCAGGTGGTGTTTTTGTCTGTTTTATCACATACCAACCATATGGCATGTCAGAAAAGGCAGCATGTCCATCCTTATTCGTTGTTACTGTCTCACCAAATTGCTGTCCAGTGCTTTCGAGATATGCACTGAATTCAGCACCTTCTTCTCCATGAAGCATGGCGCTTTCTCCATCCGCCTCACTATAAAATTTTTCAAGATCAATACTTCCTTTGATAACCTCGTCTTTCATCGTTTCGCTCTTCACTACTACCTCAGTAACATTATCAACTTGGTTGATGACAACTGGGTATACGGTAGGGTCAAGGTTATAACCAACAGGTGCACTAATCTCTTTGATATAAATCGTTCTACTTGCACCAATTTCAAAAACGTTTGAAGTTGCTGTGAGATCTGAACCGATTATCACTTCATCAATGAGTGATGTACAAGACTGGTCAGCATAAATACCGTATTTGGCACCAACTAACGTTGCATCTCCCTGAGGTGTTGAAGACGTTTCAGCATCTTCTTTTTTGAGTTTAACCTGCCCTCTAATTACTTCGTTTGTTACTGTCAGATTTGATGTTTGATTCGGATTGACATATACGGGATGTTCAGTTGGATCAATTGTATAGCCTGAAGGTGATGCAATTTCTGTCACTTTATACATATTGTTCGGCTGTAAACCTTTGCTTTTTGCTTTACCATCAGAACCCGTGGTGAGTACATCCACTTCACTACCCGCTTCATCAGTAATTCGGTAAGTTGCACCTGGGATTAAACTTGATGTGTTGTTCCCTGCTTTACTGACTTCAATCTGGCCTTCACGTGCTTCGAAGTGAACTTTAAAATTGATTGTTGATAGTGGATCTCCTTCAACGCCTCTTACTAATGATTGAAGGCTACTATTTGTCATTTTATATAAAATAGGTGCGTATTCTTTCATGCTTCCTTTCAAAACACCAGAATGATAGTCAGCGTCATAACTTAACGGAGCAGAAAGGTAAAATGAGTCACCACCTTTAATCGTAACAGTGCCACCAGCTTGAACCTGACCAGTTGTTTGGTTCACAAATGTGATTTCTGCTGGGAGTTTAAAAGAAACTGTATTCTTGAGGTCACCATTAAAAATAATTGTTTCTGATCTTTGTTCATTACCATTTATCGAACTATTAACTGACGATGATGAAAATGAAATTGTATCATCTGGTACATCCTCCGCCTGTGCATGCGCCATCAATTCAGCGTAACCAGGTGTATTAGTACCACTTGGTACACCTGTATATAATTCGGACAACACTAGAGAAGTAACGACTATCCCTTGATTTCTATCTGTAAAGATGTTGTTGGTACCATTCCATCCCCAATATAGAGCTGCGGCAATTTTTTTATTATCATAAATATTTCCACCATCATTTGCACTTCCAGTTAGTGGTGTTGGCTTTGCGTGCTCCAATAGCGATAGGTAATCCTTTGATATAATCTCTAGATTTTCCCCCGCTCTGCACCGTGCATGCGACTTTCACCGCACACGGCGCGCCATCTTATCTCTATAATTTAATGTGATGTAGATTACATTTCTCTCTAAGCTT
>JAVBKE010000091.1:0-57275 GCA_031554185.1 Caryophanales bacterium | reverse complement strand
CAGTAGAAAAATACGATATTCTATTCTCCATGCTTCGATACACTTTACTCGCAGTATGAGTAACCTCAATACTTCAACCTTCATTGTCACAAATTTCTCATGAACACCACTTGAAAATAAAATGGTTATTACACAAAGTGTTGCTTCATAGCCAGCGCTCGTATTGATCTCAACAAATTCTACAACGCCATAGAACTTTAATTTTTTTTATTTTCTTCATTCCCCTTCTTTCTGATAAAATTTTATTATATGCGAAAAAATTATCATTTTATTAAAAAAACATATTTACAGCATTCGACAAAAGGGTTAAAATGGCAGTGCATTTCAAATTTCTTAAGGAGGAAAAAAAATGCACAAATTGGAGCAAATTCAAGAAGCAAAAGTGTTTGTAACAAGGAAAACAAGCGTGATACCAACAGTTGGAATTATCTTGGGATCAGGGCTTGGAGCGTTAGCGGATGAAATCAAAAATGCTGTCCACATCCCGTATGATGAGATCCCTCATTTTGCTAAATCACATGCTATTGGTCATGCAAATGAGTTGGTGATTGGTGAATTAAACGGCAAGAATATCGTTGCGATGAAAGGGAGGTTCCATTACTATGAAGGAATTTCACTTGATCAGCTGACGTTTCCAGTTCGTTTAATGAAAGCCTTAGGTGTAGAGAATCTGATCATAACCAATGCTTGTGGTGCGGTCAATACATCATTTAAGCCTGGAGATTTGATGCTGATCACAGATCACCTTAATCTTGTGGCGAACAACCCACTGATTGGGCCAAATAACGATAAACTAGGAACACGATTCCCAGATGTATCCCAAGTTTATAATAAGGAACTTCGCCAAATTGTTTTAAATGTTGCTAAAGAGCAGGAATTACAAATTCAACAAGGCGTCTATGCATGGTGGACAGGCCCAACCTATGAAACACCAGCTGAAATACGAATGATTCGGGGTTTTGGCGCAGATGCAGTGGGGATGTCAACAGTGCCGGAAGCGCTGATTGCAGTTCACGGTAATATAAAAGTGGTTGGCATTTCGTGTTTAACGAATATGGCGTGCGGGATCTTAGATCAACCACTTGGCCATCAAGAGGTCATTGAAGTAGCAGCAATGGTTCGTGAAAAATTCCTTCGCCTGTTACGTGAATCAATTTCAAGAATGTAAATTAATCAGAATTTTTTTGAAATAAACACTTTGAGGTGTTTTTATAAAGACAGGCGGTAAAACAAATTTTTGGCGTGTGCAACTATGGAAAGCTTCTTTCAGGCCCTTGTTTGATTAGTTCATGAGGATGATTTTACAGGTTTCAAAATGTTTGGTTTTCTTAATAATTCTATCAGCTAGTTTACTGGGTTCAATGACTTTCATAGTACGTGGGAATATCGTGATTTCTTAAGAAACAGTCATTAAAACAGTGTGGGGCGCTGGTAAATCGTTCAGTGATTATCGCTCTTCTTATATTTTTAAAAAATAGCATTTTGTACGCACGATTCTTATTATACATACCAAATTGATGATGAGAGCTTTCATACAGTCAACTATAGTCAGTGATTTACAGAAGAATTGAGATCATAGATTCTTAATAGAATGGTAGATCAACTGGAGTGTAAATACTGTAGCTTGGCATACTTGATATTTCTCGACTTTTTTAAATATCAACGCCTGTTTTTTGCTAGAAACGATCAGAATCGTATTCAGTAGGAGGCAAAAAAAGAAATGGGTATTCAAGTTCGATTAAAATTGATGTTTTTTCTGCAATTTTTCATTTGGGGAGCATGGCTTTCCACATTAGGATCATACATGATTAATGAATTAGGTTTTACAGGGGTAGAGGTTGGTCTTGTTTATGGGGCCAAGGGGATTGCATCAATTTTCATGCCAAGCCTTGTGGGGATTGTTGCGGACCGCTGGATTAAGGCCAATCGTTTGTACGCGATTTGTCACTCACTCGGTGCAGTAGCACTGATCATTGCCAGTCAAGTAACAGATCCGACCGCAATGTTCTGGGCAATTTTGTTCAATTCGATGGTTTATATGCCAACCATTGCGCTATCAAATACGATTTCCTTGGTGTCGCTCGAGCGTGAAGGATTCAACACAGTTACTTTTTTTCCAAAAGTTCGTGTTTTTGGGACAATGGGCTTCATTGCAGCAATGTGGACTGTCAGTTTATTAGGGTTTGAATTAAGCAATACACAGTTATTTATTGCTTCGGGTACATCGATCCTATTGGTTCTGTATTCCTTCACACTACCAGATTGTCCTGTTTCCAAAAAGAAGGAAAGCAAATCTTGGGTACAGGCACTGGGGTTAGATGCTTTTGTCTTATTTAAACAGAAAAAAATGGCGTTATTCTTTTTGTTTGCAGTCCTACTAGGTGCCGCTTTACAAATCACGAATACATTTGCCAATCCGTATCTACATGATTTTAGTACGAATCCAGCATATGCAGATTCATTCACTGTGCAGTACCCAGCAATTCTTCTATCTTTATCACAAATCTCTGAAGTATTTTTCATACTAGCCATTCCTTTTTTCTTCCGAAGATATGGCATTAAAGTTGTTATGTTAATTAGTATGTTCGCATGGACACTACGATTCGCTTTCTTGGGTCTTGGAAATCCTGGCGACGGCTTAATTTTCCTTCTACTTTCGATGATTGTCTATGGTTGCGCCTTTGACTTCTTTAACATCTCCGGTTCCATTTTTGTTGAGAAAGAGGTTGATCCCCGGATTCGTGCAAGTGCACAAGGACTGTTTATGACAATGGTAAATGGTATTGGTGCCTACATTGGTGGCGTTCTGAGTGGAAAAGTGGTTGATCACTTTACAACGGATGGCGTCAAAGATTGGCAGACAATTTGGTTTGTATTCGCTGGTTATGCCTTAGTACTAGCGATTGTGTTTATGTTTACTTTCCGGTATAAGCACGATAAGGAAGCAATGAACAATGTACATCATGAAAATGTAGGGTAATGAAGTGTTACTGGGTATCATTAGAAGTTCATACGAGCATCTACTTCACCATATCGCTTATCCAGCCTCCGTTAGGCTAGGTACAGATCAAGTTTTTGACCGTATATTGATTAGTACACTGGATAGTTGCCTTATTTAAGAATGACGCAATGATGAATATTTCATTTTAATAGGCAAGGATTTTAGGCCAAATTAAAAGAATCGAGGTCTTTAAGTGATAAAAAACAACAAAACAAGAATTTTTATAGTGATCAGTATATTGGTATTCAGTTCCATTTTCATTTCAGATGTTAGCACAGCTAATATGACAAGCGATACGAAAGCAGTTACAAGTGTGCAAGATGCTGTGTATTTAACGGCCGATCAAGTGCTTGCGGCTTCAGATCAGGGCACATTTAGTGTCGGTGGCGTGTTGATGGATACCGATGGGAATGTCATTCATTCATTGCATAACAATGTCGTGAAGAACGGGCTAACCGCTGATCCAACGGCACATGGCGAACGCCAAATGATTGATTGGTATTATGAAAATAAAGAAACGTTATCATTACCAGAACCAGAAGAGCTTGTGTTAGTCACATCGCTTGATCCATGTTTGATGTGTACTGGTGCGATTTTGGAATCTGGTATTCATACAGTTGTCTCTGCCAATGATGATTATGCGGGGATAAATTTCGACGACACTGCTACATTTCCCTCACTAACTGGAACATCAATGTTAGCAGACGCAGAATCACAGTTATCTTATCCTGCAGTCGTAGGGCCAACAGATAAGTATTCACGCCCTGCCACTGGTGCACCAGTACCAGCTGTGTTTACATCTGGTGCCACAATCAATGATCAAACCTATGCGTTAACATCAACAGCTTTTGACGCAACGCTTGGCCAAGTGTCTGCTGCAATCAACACAGATTTGCCAGAAAATGCGTTACTCGACCCAAAAACACTGCCTGATAATGACCCAATTGTGTTAGCAATGAAATCAGTTTATCCTCATGCCCTTGAGTATACAGCGCCTACTCCAGGTCAGCCAGATGAAGGATTAGCACCTTATTTGATTGATGCTGCTCATCAAGATATTTTGAATGGCGGGGAAGGCAATGCTGTGGCTTATCTAGATCGTTTTGGTAATTTAATTATGTGCTTGCCAGGAAATCAAGGTGTATCAGCGATTCAAACGCCATTTATGAACACGACTAGAGCCTATGCGCAGTTACGATATGATTTACAGATGAGTGGTATCTCCAATGCAAAAACGTATTTAGGACACCCAAAATACGGCTCATTTATCTATGCGAAGGGATTAGAAATTAATCCGCGTGGATTAATCGACCTAGGGGCATTTGGCTCGACAATGGAAGGGGCAATCCCTTCTGATCGTGAGCAGTTTCAATACGGCGTTGAAAGAGTTCCACAACCGGAGTTTCAAGCCTTTGTTGATCAATTACCACCTTTTTATAGTAGTGATGAATCGGTCAATGTACACACTACACAAGTAGCCGATCCTGATTTAATTGCTGCCCTAGAAGCAGGACTGCCGGCAACACCATGATGATTAAATCTGTTCGATAACAGCTGGAGAGCTATTAATTAACGAACGAAGAAGTGACTAGTGGAATTTATAACCTGTAACCTGTAAGATGGACATCTAAAAAAAGATTCCAATCTTACAAGTTACAGGTTAGTTTATTTACTGCTTAAATTCTTTTTTCTAACTATTTTCTAGGATATGTCTGAAAAAGATTGATAAGAGGATTTTGACAAGAATTTTTTGAATGGTGCGCAGAAAAAGCGCAAATACTGGGAATATTTAAGACTTTTTTTCGACAAGGCCGGTCGGAAAGCTCTTCAAAAAGCTTCCATTAACCTTTTTCAGACACACCCTAGTGTCTTGCCCTGCCTTTTCAGGGATGTATCATAGTCGATGCTTGTCGTTCTAGGAAGATGGCATGCTCTTGGTATTCTGGTAATCATGACAAAAAGATATTGCCTTTCGAGCTCATCAATGCTATTTTTGAATTGAGTCGATCACACGAAAATTAGAAATGCCGGTACAGAAATCAAGCCAAATTGTTCTCGCATGACAGGTGAGGGATCTCTATCTATTTTTTGATTATGATCATCATTATTTTCGAACTGCATGCGAGGCAACTTAGATAAAAGATTGAAACATTTTTCATTATATATTTTGACAACAATCGGGGGGTGATTCGAGTGGATAACCAACAAATGAAACTTGCGCGTAAATAAATATTGTTTTAGGCTACCCCGGAATTTGTTTTTTGCAATTCCTCAAAGGATCGGCATGACCCAAGCTTGTGTATCACTTCCTGCCGTCAATAACCTCAAACAACCTTATTTATTTGCCAACTGAAATAATAAATAAGGGGGCATTTCTATGACCATTTTACAATGTCAAAACGTCTGTTTTTCAAATGGAGCAACATCTATCTTACATCATGTCCAATTCGATATTCAAAAAGGTGACCGCATTGGCCTCATTGGCCGCAATGGGCAAGGAAAAACAACACTACTGAATATTTTATCTGAACAATTAGCACCTTCCAGTGGACAGGTATCACGCACATTGCCAGTAGCTGAATGGTGCTTTATCAAGCAAGATTTCGAGTTCAGCAAGTTACTTGTCGGTGACTATCTAGAAGGGATTATCCCGGATTACCAGCACGCCAAGCTACAGCTTGCTGCCGCTAGCGAGGCGTTGCAGGCAAATGCCAATTCTAAAACCGTCCTCGCGGCGTTCACGGAAGCCTATGACTATTATTTAGCTATGGGCGGCTATGAAGTAGAGCAACAACTAGAACAGGCACTGCCCACCGTCGGTCTAACAAAGCAGCATTGGCAGAGACCAATTAGCGAATTAAGTGGTGGTGAAAAAACGCGACTGCAATTAACGCAGTTACTCATCCGTCCTGCATCGTTCATCTTGTTTGATGAGCCAACCAATCATCTTGATAATGAAGGGATTCAGTGGCTGATCAAATGGCTTCATGCCTATAAAGGGACTTTTCTTGTTGTATCACATGATCGTTATTTCCTTGATCAAGTAGCCACGAGTATCATTGAACTCGGGGCAAGTGGCGCCAAGCGTTACACTGGAAATTACCAAGCTTACTTCTCGCAAAAAAATATTGCACAGCAAACAGCGAAATCACTTTATGATAAACAGCAAAAAGAACAAAAGAAAGTACGGGAACAGATTAGAAAAATCCGCCTCTTTTATGAAAAAGCCAATCGAGCTGCTAGTGTCCGTGATCCGTTTGCTCAGCACAAAGCTGCCAAGGTAGCCTCACGGTACAAAGCGAAGGAAGCCTCTTTGGAAAAGCTCACAACAGAAAAATCGGCGAAGCCTGAAGAAAAGAAACAAATTCATGCGGCTTTGAATGCTTCCGAATTTAAACCGCGCACCTATATTCATATGGAGGATGTTTCCTTTTCTTATCCTGAGCAGAAGCCAATTTGGGCGAATGTCAACCTAGATATTATCCGCAATGACCGAATTGCCTTGGTCGGTGAAAACGGAAGTGGCAAGTCAACTTTTCTCGATGTACTTACTGGGCGCTTGTCCGCGAGCGGCATGATCCAACGGAACCCGGCTGTACGAATTGGTTACTTTGCACAAACACTAGCCACCTTAGATCCAGAGTCGACAATTCTCGGTTGCGTTATGGCATTACCAGATATGACTTATACCGAAGCGCGCACAATTCTTGCCAGCTTCTTGTTCGTTCAAGATGATGTCCTGAAGCGAATTAGCGTACTCAGTATGGGTGAAAAATGCCGCGTTGCTTTTGTACTTCTCTATTTCTCAGAGGCAAATTTACTGATTTTAGATGAACCCACTAATTATCTTGATATTGAAAGCCGAGAGCAAATCGAGGAAGCGCTAGCTAGTTTCGATGGGGCGCTTGTGATCGTTTCTCATGATCGCTATTTTTTTAAACATATTTCCAATAAGGTGCTTCGAATCGAGGATCGGCACATCCATGTGGTCGACAATTATTTTGATTGAGCAAAGTCCTATTTTGTCAGAATCGCTATTTTTTTGATTAAAAATAATATTGCTTTTTAAACTTGGTCATGCTATTTTTTAAATGAGTAGTTGTTGCAGGAGGTGAACAAGGATGGAAAATATGGAAAAAGTGTACGATGTACTGAAATCAGCTGGCGAGCCTCTTAAACCAGGTGAAGTGGCTGAGAAGTCAGGAATCGATCGTAAAGAAGTTGACAAAATGATTAAAGCACTTGTGAAAGAAGGACGCGTGAACTCTCCAAAGCGTTGCTTCTACGGCATTGTGGAATAATCTTTCATAAAAGAAACAGCTAGGCAGCACCGCATCATTTTGATGAGCGACTGACCTAGCTGTTTTTATTTGTGCTATTCTATCAGCCGGGTCTGAATTAGAGATCATCGACGACGATATAAGATGAGCGTAATGGCCCGTGAACCCCAATGACTTTGCTGAGTTCGATATCAGCAGAGTTACTTGGTCCGCAGATGAAGTTGATGCAAGAAGAAAGTACTTCGCCCGCTTCGACTTTCTCGTGAATCATCATTGTTGCCTGCGTCATTCTTGGTACAATCGAGCTTTTTGGAATGATCGCAATATAGTTTTCAGGTAGGAAACTGAATACACGTCCACGGTCTGGTGTGTGGAAATGCGTAATCGTTGCCGTTTCTGCCATTGAAATTTCACTAAAGGCAACAGCGTATTTTGCCGTGTTGGCTACTTTCGTATTTTCGTCACCTTTATTGCGATCCCAAACGTAAGCCTCTTTCAATACTTCTGTAAGTCCTAATTGTGCATAACGTTCATCGTTCCAAATAATCGTTGAGCCTTCACCGTGCAGTTGAAGCATGTCTGCGAGTACTGCTGGCAGCTCTTTTGTCGTTGTAATCGTAGTTTTCGTTAAGTTTTGTTCCGCTTGCACTTTGAATTCTGCCATCAATTCATCTTGTGAGCAGTTTTCAAGGACGCTAAGTTGCGGATTGTTTTTGTAGGTAGGACGCTTCACAGATGTTGGCATTTCACGTCCTAGGCTTGCAGAAACTTTTGCAAGGAAACCTGTGCGGTTATGAATGTTTGTTTCCGTCATTTGCTTTTCGCCTCCTCGCGCTTTTCAAACCAATCGCGGAATCTTTCTTTTTCGAATGCTGGCAAATCACGCTTATCCGTCCATTTTTTCATAAGGCTAAAGCCTGTGCTGATTTTTCCATCCTTAGTCAATGGTTTTGACATTAGCGGTAGCATATTTGTACTCATTCGATAGAACCATGGATTGGCTGCCCAGAGGGTGAACCCTTTCATGATTGCTCTTTCGATGACTGGTGAACGTCTCTCTTCATCACAAATTACTTCACGATGTCTATGGATCAAGGAATGTAGCGGGATCCCAGCTGGGCAAATTTCCGTACAAGCACCACAAAGTGAGCAAGCATAAGGCAGATCTTTGAAATCATCATAGCCGCCCAATAACGGTGTCAATACACAACCAACTGGTCCTGAGTAAATCGAACCATATGAGTGACCACCAATTTTACGGTATACTGGGCAAATGTTTAAACAAGCTGCACAACGAATACATTGTAAAATCGATTTGAACTCACTTTCAAGAATCTTTGAGCGGCCATTATCAATGATAACCACATGAAAATCATCCGGTCCATCTATTGAACCTTCCTCAGTGACACCCGTTAAGAAAGTAATGTAACTTGTTAACTTCGCGCCAACGGCACTACGGCACAAGAGACTGATCAAGATATCTGCTTCTTCATAAGTCGGAACAATCCGCTCCATCCCCATCACAACTATTTGCGTTTTAGGGCACGACATCACAAGATCGGCATTTCCTTCATTGGTTACCAATGAAATACTACCTGATTCTGCAATTGCGAAATTACAACCAGCAACGCCAATTTCTGCTGACATGTACTCGTCTCTTAGCTGTTCTCTAGCAAACTGCGCTAGCTCTTCTGGTGCTTCTGATTTATCATAACCAAGCTTATCGTGGAAAACATCACGTACTTTTTCTTTTGTTTTGTGTAGTGATGGCACAACCATATGTGAAGGTGGGTCGCAATCATCTGTTTGAAGAATAAACTCGGCAAGATCCGTTTCGACAACTTTCACGCCAATCTCTTCTAGTGCATGGTTCAAACCAATTTCTTCGGTTACCATTGATTTTGCTTTAACTACTTTTTTGGCATCTTTCTCTTTTGCTATTTTCTGAATATAAGCATTTGCTTCTTCTGGTGTTTCCGCAAAGAATACTTTTCCGCCTTGTTTGACAACATTCTCTGAAAACTGATGTAAGTAATAATCTAAGTTCTCTAGTGTATGCTGACGTATTTCTTCTGAAAGACCACGCCATTCTTCAAAATGACCAAGCTCTGCATACACCCGCTTACGATTACCATTGATATGGTTTTGCGCCCTGATCATGGCAATTTGCATATAATCATCTTCCATATTCTTTTCTAAGCGGTCATGGAATTTTTCATTTGAAATTTTTAAAGACATTGGCTATCCTCCTCTATTTCTAGTACGCTCGAGCAACTTGATTGTATGAACTGATTAATTTTTAAAATCTATAAATTTAGTACTTCGGCTATATGCATCACCTTGATATTTGAACCTTTTCGGCTGAGCATGCCGCCAATATTCATAAGGCATGGGAAATCTGAACCGATCAGATAATCTGGATCGACTGAAAGAATATTTTCTACTTTTTCTTCTACCATCTCAGTAGAAATTTCACCCATTTTCACAGAGAAAGTCCCCCCGAACCCACAGCATTGCTCTGAAAGTGGTAGTTCAACTAGTTCTAATTCCTCTACATTTGATAGTAGCGTGAATGGTGCTTCTTTCACCCCTAAAAGGCGTGTCATATGGCAAGATGTGTGATAGGTTGCTTTGCCGGGTAATTTAACACCCAGATCTTCAACTTTTAACACATCGACAATAAATTGAGTTAGTTCATAAGACTTATCAGCAAGCTTCTGTGCACGTTCCTGCCATTCTGGTTCGTCTTGAAAATAGTGCGGATACTCTTTAAACATAGTAATACATGAACCTGAAGGTGAAACAACACACTCAGCATCTTCAAACACTTCAATCATGTGTCTAAATGCCTTTTTCGCTTCTTTCACGTAGCCACTGTTAAATGCTGGTTGACCACAGCAAGTTTGTTCTTTAGGATAAACGACTTCACAGCCTAGTTTTTCCAGCACTTCTACAGTTGCAATGCTCACGCGTGACGCCATGAAATCAGATAAGCATGTCGTAAATAATGATACTTTCATCGTATCTGCTCCTTTTCTCTTTCTCTGCATTCAAACTCAATTTTAAAAGACTTTAAGCATATTAACAAGCCTATTCTAAAGGATAAATGGGGATAAGTTACTAAAATATGAGAATCGTAATACAGAGTAGTAACCAATTTACATATCGATGCAAACTGACCATCTGAACATATCACCCTATACCGCTATTTCGGTGCTTGCTTTCAATGTCATCAAGTATTGAATTTTGATCATAAATATTTTCACCCGTGCTAAGATAAAAGTAAAAACCACACGCGCGTGTGGTTTCCATTGTTAATTTATTGTTAAAATCTAGACTTTTTTAGCACCTTGTTTCCATCGGATGTAGCTAGCGATCGCTGCAATAAGTCCACCAGTACTATCTGCAATTAAATCAATCATCGTGTCAGAATTTCCGCCACCTTGCGTTGTTGTCCCAATCAAATGGTCGGCAGAGAATTCATAGATTTCCCAGATGACACCGCCTAGTGCGGCCACTGATAGTACGAAAAGGAAGACAAGCATTGGTGATATCCCTTTGATTGCCTCTTTGCTAATCATTCGCTCGATTAAACCAAATGCCACAGCCCCAATCAGTACACCGCTAAGCAAGTGGAGAAAGATGTCCCACCAGCCTAAGCTATAGAAATGCCGCACTGAGCCAAGATACAATGCTGAGAACAGAAAGGCATAGTAAGCAAGAATAACAGCAATTTTGAATCTGAACGCTGATACGCGCTCCACAATAATTGGGATTAACCCCAGCACAATGCCTGCTGCAGTAATCTGATATTCATATTTATTACCTTCGGAAAAATGATAGACAGTTAGCACGACCATAAAGACAGAAAAACCAATTCCAACGATATTGACTAATTTTCGATTCATATGATTTACCTCTTTTTACTATTTTGTGGCTTTTAACGATGTTTAAGTGGTGACTTTTACACATAAAATAATTCTACGCACTTGCTGGTTCACTTATCATGCATGCTTACCCAAGCAATCATGCTTATTCAGGTTCACTGCATCACATAGATCAAGTAACACAGATAGAGCTGGATTGGGTAGAACAGATAGAAGAACAGCTTCATATCTCTTCCCTTTCTACCATTATATAAAGCAATGAACACCGATGCAAATACCATCATCCACTGATAACCTTCAGTAAAGATATCCGCGTTAGCTGGTTGCAAAATCAATGTAACAACCGAAACTAGAATCAGTGCAATAATCTGTAGGGTTTTCTTTTGATAAAAAATGTAGAATAGTAACCCTAACAAAATCAGCATCACGCTATTATCATTCAAGAAAACATTTGGAATAACTGTCACATACATGGACAACGCTGTACTATGTCCAACAAATAAAATCATCAGTAACGACACTAGAATTGGAATGAACAACCAAATAAAGGCGCAAATAATTGCGATGATATTGCGCTGTTTGATATAAGCGATTAAGCGGTCAACAATCCACATATATAACGCTGCTAGAAATAAGGTGCCAAAAACATTCCCAAGGACAAGAAATTCACTACTAGGCAATGCTTGCGTCACAATTAAATTACCAATCCCCATCAGCCAGAAGGCTGCTAAAAGCCGAAAGAGGTAACTCGACTGGCTACTGGTGTGTTTAAATCCTTCGACTGTTGTGAAAATAAAGATTGGTGCTGCAAGCGCCCCTAGCCAACCTATCCAGGCCGGTAATTCCAGAAACGTACTAAGAGAATAAAGGACAGTTAGCACTACACCGATTATTTTTAATTGAAAGTTTGTAAGGCTTAGTTTCGACATCATTTTGAACCTTTCTATAAACACATTTCCCCTATAGGAGTTTTATCACATGTATATAGTTATAACACATTTCGAGACATGTTTCCTTAGAACATTTTGCAACCCAAGTCATCTGGAAGCCAATTTTTCGCAATAAACAGCAAGTGTGGCTTAGATTCCTTGTGATTGTTCCTTACTATTGTCATGTCATGAGCTCATGCTATAAACAGATGATAAAGGCTACAAGTGAGAATCTAGTTCTCGCAAGTAGCCCTGACACAATTCCCACCACACAGATGTTGGTGATCTGATCTTTTCGTTATTCAAGATGATTGACGATATACAATGGTTTTTCACCTGTCAATGTCCGAACGATGTTGCTGGCTGCAATTCTCGCCATTTGATCTCTTGCCTCAAACGTGGCATTACCGATATGTGGTGTGAGTACAACATTTGGTAATTGTTTAAGGGCTTCACCAATTTGAGGTTCAAATTCAAAAACGTCAAGTGCGGCACCTTCGATCTGTTTGTCAATGAGTGCCTTAACTAAAGCCGCTTCCTCGACAATTGGTCCACGTGAAGCATTAATTAAGTACGCAGTCGGTTTCATCATTTTGAACTGTGGCTCAGCAATCATATGTATCATGCTCGGGTTGTACGAGCAGTTAAGCGCCACAAAGTCGGAACGTTGTAACAGCTCTTCCAACGGTACGTACGTGGCCTTACAAGCCGTTTCCACTTCCATCCCTTTTCGCTGAGGTGAATAATAGAGAACTTCCATCTCAAACCCAGCTGCTCGTTTCGCAACTGCCTGTCCAATATTGCCTAGTCCGACAATCCCAAGCGTCTTACCTGTCACTTCTCTTCCTAAAAAGAAAAGCGGTGACCAGC
Source organism: Caryophanales bacterium (assembly GCA_031554185.1). Taxonomy (GTDB): domain Bacteria; phylum Bacillota; class Bacilli; order JARBTR01; family JARBTR01; genus JAVBKE01. Next base: position 44,308 of record JAVBKE010000091.1, on the reverse strand, counting down.
CGTTAAATCCAGTTGTTCTACATAGTTGATCGCCTTCAGCCACACGCCTAGCACTTGCCAGAATCAAAGCCATCGTCAAATCTGCAGTCGCCGCCGTTGATGCATGCGGTGTATTCGTTACGTATATACTTTTTTCCTCAGCATAATCACAATCGATATTGTTGTATCCTGCACCATAGTTTGCAATCACTTTTACTTTCTTTGCGGCATCAATGACCTTTCTCGTTACTGGTGTCGACAATAAGCTCAAAATCGCATCTGCATCCACTACCCTTTTAATCAGCTCTTGCTCAGAAATTAGCTGCTTGCCAGTGAATACATCAATATCAAGGTCAGCCTCTTGCAAAATTTCTAAACCCGCCTTTGGTATTGCGCCCGCTACCACTACTTTCTTCATCCTGTTCTCCTTTCAAATTCATTCTTGTCTTTCTGTTTCTTATTATAGTGCAAAATATAAGCTACATCTAGAAGTGGTTAGTAAAAGGTGTGTAAATTTTTGTATGATTTTTCTTTTGATCACTATGACAATATTTGTAGAAACCAGAAGAAAAAATCTACATCACTTGAAAAATCGAAAACAGGTTATCCATTGATAGCAAATAACCTACTCCCAGCACTTACCCTCTTAAGGAACCATAAAAGATAGAACATTGGTCTGTAGGAATGTGATCACACAAATCATTAATAACAGAATCAAGCTATGTTTTAATGTAAACCGTAATAGTTCTGCTTCCTTACCGGAAATTCCGACAGCAGCACAGGCTATAGCGATTGACTGCGGAGAAATCATTTTTCCGGTAACACCTCCGGAAGAGTTTGCTGCCAGTGCCAAGATTGGGTCCATCCCAATCTGTTTTGCCGTTTCATATTGTAGTGGTCCAAACAGTAAGTTCGCTGAAGTATCTGAACCGGTCACAAATACGCCAAGCCAGCCCAGTACTGGCGCAAGAAATGTAAATAGCATACCTGTCGTGGCAAGCGCAGCACCAAGTGCTGCCATCATTCCTGCATTGTTAGCAACAGCTGAGAAAGCCACCACTGACATAATTGTTACTAATGGCCAGGCAATTTCTTTTGCTGTCTCGCCAAATGTCTTAGCGAAGTCCCTCCATGAAATCTTGACAATAAATTTACTGATGACTGCTGCAATCAAAATTGCCGTACCAGCAGCACCGAGCAATTGAATCTTATATTCAAAAACGACTGGATTCCCTGCGGCATCAAATAAGTGGCCACTGACAAACGGTACATCGGCAATGATCTCAAGTGATTGCCCCAAGCTGTTTATAGCAGTCAGTATTGCATTACCTCCAGCCTCCATCGCACCATTTAATGCGGCTTTAATCGATGGAATCCCCCAAAGCGTGACCAGCCCTGTTAACACCAAAAACGGCGACCAGGCTTTCAGTACACGACGACCGCTGTAATGCTCTGTGCTTGCATCGGAATTCGCCTCATCTTTAAAACGATAGATTGTTTTCGGCTTCCAAAATTTAAGGAATACAGTCAGAGATACGATTGAAACAAGTGAAGATAAAATATCCGGTAATTCGGGGCCCATGTAGTTAGAAACAAAAAATTGCGTGAAAGCAAACGAAACACCCGCAACGAGTAGAGCCGGCATGACTTCTTTCGTTTTCTTAAACCCAACCATAACAAATGTAATATAAATCGGTATAAACACTGAAATGAACGGAAGCTGACGACCAACCATCGCTGAAATCGCTTCTACATCGTACTCTGGCCCCAAGTTTCCAAATGATGTAATTGGAATCCCGATGGCACCAAAGGCAACCGGTGCAGTATTGGCAATCAAGCAAAGTCCTGCCGCGTGTAATGGTTTAAATCCTAAACCAACTAGTAATGAAGCTGTAATAGCAACTGGTGCCCCGAATCCCGCTGCTCCTTCAAGAAATGCACCAAACGAGAATGCAATTAGAATAGCTTGTAGTCGGCGATCTTCTGTGATCGAAATAATCGAACTACGAATGACAGAGAATTGTCCTGTTTTTACCGTGATTTTGTACAAGAATACTGAAGTAACAATAATCCACCCGATCGGTAGCAACCCATAGATTGCACCCTGTGATACTGTCATAACCGTCATCATAACGGGCATTTTGAAAAAAATTATCGCAAGGACCATCGTGAGTAGCAACGTTGTGATCCCTGCAACATGCCCTTTCATTTTTTTAATTGCCAGCGCCCAGAAAAAATAGAGAATCGGAAGTAACGCAACAAAAGCCGTTAGCCATAAGTTATCTCCTACAGCTGTCGTACTTTTGAAGAAATCGCCAGTAAAACTCATTATATCCCTCCAGCTTTGCTTCAATTAGAACAGAAATGACCCACTAGTCCCCTGTCTTGCTCAGTATATAAAAAATACTTCGACAAAATCAAACAATATGAATTATAATTCGATATTTCGTTTATTTATTCACAAAATTAACTTTGTAATTACCTTATTTACTAAGATTATTGCAATTTAGCTTTATGCATAAAAATTAATTATTCATGATTTAGAGACGCCAATTTCAACATTGGATTAGATTTATCGAGAAACGCACTGCAAAAAAAACTACCTGTGACGAAAAGCAGAAAATCGCTTATCGGAGGTAGCTTCACTTTTTTACAATCATTATTTATTTGATTGGACTATTGAGTTTATACATGCTGAGGAACTGTTTCTTCCTTCTGCTTATAGACAATCTCGCCCAACGGCTGATGACTAAATTTGCGAATTTTTTCAGTCATTCCACGAGGAATTTCGATTGATTCACTTCGTTCTGATTCGAAAATCGATTCTAAGTAGTCAAAACCGACCCACGGATCGATATCACCACATGTAAACAGGTCGACCGCCGCATAGCCATATTCTGGCCAAGTATGAATTGTTAAATGCGACTCAGAGATAATCACTGCTCCACTCACGCCATAAGGTTTAAAGTGATGAAAATCACTTGTGACAACCGTAGCTTTCGCACGAATTGCAGCTTCAATCATATGCTCCTCGATAAAAGATGGATCAACCAATTTCTCATTGTTGCAATTATAATACTCCACTAAAATATGTCTACCTAATGCATTGAATTTCACGTTAATTCCCCCTAATTCATGTCCTAGTTAATTTGAAACGACGACTTCTAACATAGCAAGTGTCGCATCTTTCATATCTGTCAGTTGCGAACCCTGTTGTCGTAAAAATAGCAGGTAATTGATAATCTCCGTGGTAATCTCTTCTCCTGGCGTCACAATCGGAATCCCCGGTGGGTAAACCATTACTGATTCAGCAATGATCCGGCCATTTGCCTGAATGAGTGGCACAGACTCCTTATCAGCATAAAACGCTTGGCGAGGCGTAATCCGCACATATGGATTAACCTTAGGAACCGCCATTGGCTGTCTTTGAATCGCACCTTTTTGCTTCAGTGAAATTCGCTTCAGCGCATGAATGAGCTTTTGCACATTTTCGAACCGATCGCCTAGACTCATAATAGCAAGCACGTTATGCGTATCAGCTAACTCCATCTGCACATTATAGTCACGATATAATAACTCATACACTTCAAAACCAGTGAGACCAATATCTGCTACATGAATCCCTAGCTTCGTCTCATCAAAGTGAGCAACACCGTTTTCATCTACTAGCTCTTGCCCATATGCATAGAAACCAGGAATCTCATTGATCTCTTCTCTTGCCATCCGAACAAGATCAAGCACATAGGCTAACTGTGACGCCCCGTTCACCGCAAGATTCCTTCTAGCAATATCAAGACTGGTCATTAGAAGATAGGAAGCACTCGTCGTCTGCACGAGGCTCAGTACTTTCTGTACACGCTCCTTTGAAACAAGCTCTCCCTGTAATAGCAGTGCTGACGATTGGGTCAAGGAACCACCGGTTTTATGAATACTGACTGCTGACAAATCCGCTCCGCAGCTCATTGCACTTGGTGGCAGCTCATCATGAAAATGAAAGTGAGCACCATGCGCTTCATCTACAATGACCACCATCCCTTTTTCATGTGCATATGCGGTAATATCAGCCAAAGGTGAACAAGCACCATAGTAAGTCGGATTAATTAATAAAATAGCTTTTGCATCTGGATTCTCATCAATTGCTTGCTTCGCTGCGATAAAACTCACCCCAGTGGCAAACTGCAATCGTTCATTGACCTCTGCTTGTATGTAAACAGGCATTGCATCCGCTAGTATCAGCGCATTGACAACGCTCTTATGAATATTTCTTGGTAAAATAATTTTGTCACCTGGACCACACACTGACAAAACCATAGCGTGCACAGACTGCGTAGTCCCACCAACAATGAAAAACGCATGATCTGCACCAAAAGCTGATGCCATTAGCGCTTGTGATTCAGCAATCACGGAATTTGGGCTACTCAGGTTATCTAGACCTGGCATTGAGTTAACATCATAACGGAGCGTAGCCTCTCCGAGAAATTCAGCTAACCCCTCTATCTGATCAACTCTCTTATGCCCCGGGACGTCAAACGGTACAATATCCCGAGACACATGCCAATTCATGGCCTCTAATAACGGCGTCTTCTCTTGCAGTGATCTCTGACATTCAATCTGTGGTTGTTTTCCTGCGTAAGAATATTGCACAGTTTTCATCCTCCCTCCGCGATACTTTAATCCGTGAAACGGATTAACTAGTAGAGCGCATGCCACAATGTCCAATGATTCTGTTCCCCCTTGTGGGGGAACTGAGAGTTGCCGACATTCACGACTCCATAACACGAATCCGCAATTCAGCTAGTAAAATAGATACCAACACACCTAACAAAGTAAGCATACAACCGGCAGTCACTGTTTTCCTTCAAAGTGAAACAGTTACACCACGCGTCTATTTTATTAAGTAATAAGTTAAGTAGAACTAAACTTATTAGCAAAAATTTTTTCTTTGCCATATAAGCAAAGAAATCAGACACAGCCATCAAATGTTGGTGATAACGCATCCTTAAAACCCAGATACTACTTCTAAATAGTGGATAATTCCACTTTAAAACATCTTTCATGCTACTACAATGGTGTACATATGTCAAAAGATATTGACTGGCCAGTTTAGCATCGATAAATTCTCTCAAATAGTAAGTTTTTTCTCCATTTTATATCTGATTGTCAAACATCGAAGAAAAGGCCACCTCACAGCCTGACAACAGGCTGGTGAGATGGCTCATTTCTAATTTATTTTGGCACTTCATCTTTCTCAATCACTCGGTCTGGATCAACTGAACGGTAAGCATCCACTTCAGCTTGTGATGGCTTCAGATAGTTATAATCCTCACGGTTAATTGGCTCAAATCCAGGTGGCGTATAGAAACGCAACAAGTCTTTATTAATAATTTGATCTGACATGTACAGTTTTTCTTTAGATGCATCAATTAGCTTCTGAGCATCTTCAGGCGGTTCTGCCATTTCAAGACCCGTTTTATTATCATAGAATTTTTCATCAATATACGTATAATCTTCTGTTACAAAATCGCCATTTCTAAACGGTACGATTGGGAAATGTTCAGGTGATAGCATATCCGTACCCATTTCTAAGTAGCCGCTTGTATCGATTCCAAGCAAATGCAACAGCGTCGGACGAATATCTGTTTCACCAACATAAGTTTCATTGATTCCACCCTTTAGCCCCGGTGAATGGATCATAAAGACAGTTCGTTGCAACTGTGCCTCGTCAAACGGCGTAATCTCTTCTTTGCCTAACACATTGGCCATTCCTTTGTTATGTGCGCCAGAAAGCCCGTAATGATCTCCATAAAGAACAAACACTGAGTTTTCGTAAAGCCCTTTCGCTTTTAAATCTTCAAAGAACATTTGCAGCGATTGATCTAGATAATTAGCTGATTGGAAATATTGGTTGACTACATCGTCACCAAAATCACCTACAGGGAACGTCGTATCCTCTGGATCCATTCCGAATGGGAAGTGATTCGATAAAGTAATCATTTTGGTATAGAATGGCTGTGGAAACTTATCAATAATTTCCACAGATTCTTCGAAGAACGGAACATCCTTCATCCCATAATTTTTCGTATGTTCTTCAGTCATGTCATAGTATTCAGCATCGAAGAAATCATCATAACCCATTGTTCGATACATTTCATTTCGATTCCAAAATGTTTTATAGTTCCCGTGCATTGCTGAAGTATAGTACCCAGCTTCTTGGCTTAAGATTGCTGGCATCCCTTGCATCACACTGTTTGATTTATTCACATAAACCGCACCTTGTGCCATTGGATACAAAGCAGTATCAATCATAAACTCGGCATCTGATGTTTTCCCTTGACCAGTTTGATGGAAAAAGTTAGGAAAATATAATGTGTTTTCACTATGTGCTAATGAATTGAGAAATGGTGTTACTTCAACACCATTGAGTTCATAGTCAATGACAAAGTTCTGCAATGACTCCAATGAAATCATAAATACATTTTTCCCTTTTAGCGCACCAAAGTATTCTGGATTTGGTTCTGCATAATTAGCATTCACATAATTTTCTACTTCAGTTACATCACTTGAGTCAGCTAATGCTCGCTGCGTGACGGTTTTCGAGGTTTGAACAACATCATAAATGGCGAAGTTATATAAACCAAGATATTTAACCAAGTAGTTACGGTCGAATGAACGCTTCAATAACTGTGGACGATCAATTTCTGCTAACCCAAGGTTAATGAGGAAAACACAGATGACCGCAGAAAGCGTGCGTCTTAATGCTTTCTTGTTGTTTTTGATGATCACTGGCAGCTTCTTTTTCGCTACGATAAAGAAAAGAATGAACACATCCAGGAAGAAAATTAAATCACGTGGATAAATCAATCCAGCAATACTCTCTCCTAGTTGCCCAGCATTACTCGGCCCTGAAGCCATCGTTTGCACTGTGATAAAATCGTTGAAAAACCGATAATACACAATGTTGCTATAAAGCCATATCGATGTGATCGTATAGCCAATGAGCAATGTTCGATACTGACCTTTTCCCTTAAAGAAAAAGCAGATCGCAGCCACAAACAAGCAGGAACTAATTGGGTTAATAAACAAAATAAAATATTGGAAAAAGCCTTCCACACCTAATTGAAATTGGGTGAGATAAACGATAAAGGTCTTAGCCCAAAGCATGAAAAAAGCAAGCACAAAAATTGAGTTATAGTGTTTAAATGTTTTTCGCGGTTCTTTTACAATTGATTTGAGAAAATGTAGCATAATTAGTCTTCCTTTTTAGATATTCATACATGATCGTATGATTATAATACCCTTCCCTCAAGGTTGCAAGGCAAAGGTTGTAAGACCTACAAATCGAGTCTTAAATTTCATTCTACCAAAAAAAAAGGATTATTTCGTCTCTTTTTTTAAAACAACCCCACGACAGAATGTAAAAAGGTCTAAAAATGCAAGGTACAAGTACGTTTTTTCGAAACCAACATTTTTTCTAAACTCTATCGTGGGGATCACCATTATTTAATTAGTATGCATTTTAAATTGTAAAAATAGTTCATTGTAGTATGCCAAGTTTCTCTTGCCAATATCCTCGTAAACCTCTAGTTTGTTGGTCACTTCCTCAGGCGGATAAAAGCGTTCATCATTGACAATTTCTTCGTCCATATATTCTAATGCCGCTTTATTTGGAGTCGCATAACCAACATATTCAGCGTTTTGCGCTGCATTCTCTGGTTCAAGCATAAAATTAATAAATTGGTAAGCAGCATCTACATTTTTAGCGTTTTTAGGAATGACCATATTATCAAACCAGAGATTTGATCCTTCACTAGGAACGACGTAGTCCATATCCTCATTCTCAGCCATAATCTCAGCTGCATCGCCAGACCAAACAACTGCGGCCGCCGCTTCATTATTGCTCATCAACATTTTAATTTCATCACCAACGATGGCCTTGACATTTGGCATGAGCGTATCTAATTTTTTCTTCGCCTCAATCAAGTGATCCTTATTCGTATCATTTAACGAATATCCTAGGCTATTCAGAGACATCCCCATAATTTCGCGCGCTCCATCAATTAATAGAATGTTATTCTCAAGCTCCGGACCCCATAGATCGTCCCAACTCGTAATTGCGCTCTCGCCAAGGACTTCTGTATTATAGATAACCCCAACAGTTCCCCAAAAATAAGGAATCGAGTAGACATTCCCAGGATCAAATGATAAATCAAGAAAACGACTGTCGATGTATCGTAAATTCGGAATTTTCGAATGGTCAATCGGCTGCAATAGATCAGCATCCACCATCTTCGCAATCGTGTATTCAGACGGCACACAGATATCATAACTTGCACCACCCTGTTCAATTTTCGTTAACATCGCCTCATTAGAGTCAAAGGTTTCATATATAACCGTAATACCAGTTTCTTCTTCGAATTGTGTAATTAAGTCTGGATCAATATAATCACCCCAGTTGAAAATGGTTAAAAGATTATCACCAGAGTACCCTTCTTCCGCATTTAACCGCTGAAGTTCGGCCAACATAACCGCTGATACGAGGACGATAATGACAAAGGCATTGACTAGCTTTTTCATTTCCTCACCCCAATTCGATTTCTTTTACGTTGCTCGATAAAATAGAACCCGAGAACAATCGTTAAGGTAATCACAAACAAAATTGTCGAAAGCGCATTGATGTTCAACGAAATCCCTCTCCGCGCCAGAGAATAAATTTCTACAGATAATGTCGAGAACCCGTTTCCAGTAACAAAAAATGTCACTGCAAAATCATCTAGGGAGTACGTTAATGCTAGGAAAAATCCAGCGAAGACCCCAGAAGATATGAATGGAAGAATTACTTTTGTCAACACACTCCAACGATTTGCACCCAAATCGAGTGCTGCATCTATCAAAGTCGGACTCATTTCGTTCAATCTCGGCAAAATCATGATGACCACAATTGGTACACCAAAAGCAATATGTGCAATCAGCACAGATGCAAAACCCAATTTAATCCCCAGCATCGTGAACAGAATCAGAAACGATGCACCAATAATCACATCTGGACTGACAATTAACACATTATTCAGCGACAATAGTGTATTCTTCGATTTTCTTGTCTTGGCAAAATAAATTGACAGCGCACCAAATATGCCAAGAATTGTCGACATAAGCGCTGACAGTAGCGCAATCACAACTGTATTTAAAACAATAATCAACAATCTTGTATCGTGAAAAACATCCTTATACCAATCCAGCGTAAATCCAGTGAATTCTGTCATATTTCCAGCTTCGTTAAATGAGTAAAAAATCAAATATGCAATTGGTGTATACAGTAGAATGAATATAAAAATCAGATAGAAGTTGCCCCATTTACTGTTCTTTGTCATCGGTGGCCACCTCCTGGTTTCTTAGTGCCCGTTAAAAGCATGATGACAACCATCGCAATCGTCAAGAACACAGCGATCGTCGAACCCATCCCCCAGTCCTGCGTGACAAGAAAATGTTGCTCAATCGCAGTCCCAAGTGTAATCACGCGGTTCCCAGCAATCAGACGTGTAATCATAAACAGCGATAAGGCTGGAATATATACCGCAATACAACCTGCTTTAATGCCATCAGTCGTAAGCGGCAAAATCACGCGGCGAAAAATCGTTCGGCGATCAGCTCCTAAATCCTGTGCTGCATAGACAAGAGAAGGATTGATCTCCTCAAGCGAGTGAAAAATCGGTAATATCATAAACGGAATAAAAATATAAACAGATACCGCAATAAAACTGAAATCAGTAAATAATATTTGTTTCGTGCCAACGCCAATGAATTCTAGGAAGTCATTGACCGTTCCATTTGTTGCAAAAAGCCCAATAAACGCATACGTTTTTAGCAACAAATTAATCCAGGTCGGTAAAATGATCAATAACAACCACAGCTGCTTATGTTTCGTCTTCGTGAGTAAGTAAGCAGTTGGAAATGCAATCGCTAACGAGAAAAATGTGATCAAGAATGCATACCAAAACGAATTCAATGTCATTTTTAAATAGACAGGATCGAAGAAACGAACATAGTTATTGAGTGTAAAATGGTGCTCAATATCATAAAATGAACTATAGACAATTAAAGCGATTGGTGCCACAACAAACAAACCAATCCACATGACATATGGGATGAGAAAAAACTTGCGCGCACTACTCATCTTCACTTACCTCAGTAAATTCCTCAATCCGCTTATCGAAATCCTCTTCGGATTCATTTAAACGCATCACATGGATTGCCTCTGGATCAAAGTAAAGCCCGATTTCATCGCCTACAACAGCTTGTTTTGTGGAATGGACAAGCCACTCATTCTCAAACTCATCATAGCAACAGATCTCAAAGTGGACCCCGCGAAACAACTGTGAATCAACACGCACTTTAAGTTTCCCTTTGTCAGTCGAAGTGATTTCTAAATCTTCTGGCCGAATTACAATCTCGACTGCCTCACCCTGATTAAAACCGCCGTCGACACAATCAAAGCGCTTTCCAGCAAACTCGACAAGATAGTCATGAATCACCTTTGCTGAGACAATATTTGACTCACCGATAAAATCAGCCACAAACCGATTGATTGGCTCATCATATATATCCATTGGCGTCCCACTTTGCTCAATCTTCCCGCCATTTATAACGAAAATCTCATCAGACATTGCCAATGCTTCCTCTTGATCATGTGTGACAAAAATAAATGTGATACCTAGTCTCTTTTGTAAATCACGCAATTCATATTGCATTTCAGTCCGCAATTTCAAATCAAGCGCTGAAAGTGGTTCATCAAGCAGAATCACTTCCGGCTCATTAACAATTGCCCGGGCAATCGCTACGCGCTGCTTCTGCCCACCTGACATTTCATAAATTTCCCGCTTCTCGTAACCTGTAAGATTGACAAACTTTAATGCTTGTTCAACCTTTTGCTTAATCAAATCATTTTTCAACTTCTTAATCCGTAGACCAAAGGCTACATTTTCAAATACATTAAGATGAGGAAACAGAGCGTAATCCTGAAAAACAGTATTAACCTGCCTGTGATTAGCAGCTACTTTATTCATTTCCTTATCATTAATCAATATTTTCCCGCTTGAAGGCTGAAGAAAACCAGCTATTAATCGAAGAATCGTTGTTTTCCCACAACCAGAAGGCCCGAGTAACGTGTAAAATTTCCCACGTTCCACCTCAAAATTAATATCATTTAGTACAACTGTGTCCTGACCAAATTGTTGTGTTACATTTTCAAAGCGTATAATTGTATGACTAGACATTGCGCATCCTCCCCCAGGTGGCTATGGCACCGTGAGGACACCATCTTTTTTATAACCCCGTGTTTACTATAACATTACTTTTTGTTTACTTTAACAATGACATTATACAGTATCTTTACCAATCTGCAAACGAAAATATAATAGGTAATTTCAGGGCGGAATCGCAATCAATAGACAGGTGTCATCGCTCGCCTCATTATGTACATTTTTGAGATCCAATTAAAAAATTGTTACCAAATAAAATATTAGTAACAATCCTATTATGCCTATCAATAGTAATCACTTCTTTTCGAAAAACTAATACGTAGCTGATGAAAGCGATTCTGTTTTTGTAAAACAAACCGCTAGCGCAATAGAAATCAATTTACTGTCGCTTGAATCAGCACGAGAAGTCACGATCATCGGTGCTTTTGCACCTAACACAAGACCACCATTCTGTGCACCTGCAAGGAAGGCGAGCGATTTATAGAGAATATTACCCGCCTCAATATCCGGACACATCAGAATATCAACATCACCAGAAATACGGCTACTGATGCCTTTCGTTATCGCTGCCTCTTTTGAAACGGCAATATCTAGCGAGAATGGCCCTTCGATAATACCACCTGTAATCTCTTCCGCTTGATGCATTCGCATGAGCTCCTGATACTCAACCGTTACCGGCATATTCTGATCCACTTTTTCCTTCGCACAAACCAGTGCTACTTTCGGCTGAGCTATCCCCAATTCATGAACAGCATCAATCGAATTTTGTATAATATCTTTCTTTGTCTTCACATCCGGCGCCACATTCACTGCCGAATCTGTAATAAATAGCAATTTATGATAACTGGGCACATCAAATACAGCAATATGACTGAGCCGCTTCTCTGTTCTAATCCCTCTCTCGCGATCTAGCACTGCTTTCATCAGTATCGCTGTATCGATCAAGCCCTTCATTAAAATGTTGGCTCTTCCCTGTCTTACTAGCTCGACTGCACATCTAGCAGCGGACCCACTATCCTTTTCATCAATGATTTCAAACGGACGAAGATCTAATTTCAATTCACTCGCAAGCTGTTCTATCTTGGTACGGTCTCCTACCAAGATGAAATTAGCAATCTGGCGATGATATGCTTTCTGTACTGCACCAAGTACATGCGCATCTTCTGCAACGGTAACAGCTATAACAGCTCCAGTTTTGGCAATTGAGGAATTAAATAGATCGGCAATCGACTTCATAGATTTCCAGCTCCCTGTCATCGGTTATTAAGTTCTCCTCTATCTTAGAACACGTCACATAATTGTGCAAATGATCCTATCGGGTGGACTTTTCGCCTTTTCAAATAAACTAGAAGCTGATTTATTGTGAAAATTTGATCTGAAAATGCACACTACACAAGTTTCCTTATCATGAACTTCGATTTGATATATCAACCATGGGCGCAGATCTTTCAACCTTTTTAGCAGGTGCTTTAGTTGCATGTAAGAAGTACTCATTGAGCATTTGCTGTACTTTATTTCTAATATGCGCATTAAAATAACGATGCCTTGTTTCATAGCCGCGTACAATGAAAGCGTAGGTTGTAAATAAGTCATCTCGTTCCATCTCCACCACCTTCAAGCGATTTTTCATCATCGTCTTCTTAATCTGATAAAGCTGATGATGGGCTAGCTGGCTCACTTGCTCCAGAAGCAGTAAATAAGGCTCTTTGATTTTTAGCGTAGAATTCGCTAATACCTTTTTATCTACCTCAATAAGCGTTAACATGATAGGCAAATATAGCCCTAATTCCAATTGATCTCGTTCTTCATCTGTCCATTTCACCAATCCCACATCCGCTCCACAAATTCTACTTTATGAATATCATGCAAATTGATCGTCTCTTTGTTCCCAGTCGTCTGATTGATCACTCGAAGTGTTTGGTCAATCCCATCACAACTCAGTACCTTACAACAAACTTGGCCATATACATGAGTAGCTGGCTGATAATATTCAATCAAAATAGCGATCTGCGACATCAGCGCCTCATGAACCGTTTGTTCGATTTCCTCAATCTGTTCTTCTGACAGTTCGATCCGTTCCTCGTAGCCATCTTCAGAGTACCAATCCTCTAGCAACCGATTATGCTCTGGCGTCATAAAGACAGACCATTTTATGAGACCGCGATCCTTCATCATTTCTCACCTCACTATATAGTTAGTTAAAATACGATGCCATCGTACACTCAAGTGCGCAGCATTCGTTTCGAGTTATAGTTTCCTTTTTATGCTTTATGCCCGCCGATTAAACCATTTCGGTACCTAGCAGTCGCGTGTTTAGTTGCTGAGACCGCTCTTAGTAGCGAATTTTTCCCGTAACGTAGCCGAACTTGATCCATCGCAAAGCCAATATCCCTGCGCTTATAACTTTTGTCATCAAATAAATCGAGCTGAAATATACCTGAATCCGCCTCCACATTTGATAACCTGACAAAAATCTTTCGAACAGCCAAACCTTCCGTATGATGCTGCTCTAACAACCTGACACAAACCTGATAAATTTCTAAGGTAACATTGGTCAGATGATCGATTGTGTGCGAACGATAAAAACCTTTGTGGTTCATCTTGCGATTATAGAGTAGGCCAAGACTAATTGTCCTACCAACTGCTCGGCGCCGTCTCGTCCGTGATGCCACCTCTTCACACATTTCCAAAATAGCCACTTTAATTTCATCAAGCGCATAAAAATCACGCATCAACATTTGGCTATTGCCAATACTGTGGCTTTTCGGTGTAATCGGCGTCCCGATTTCTGAATGATCAACACCCCAAGCATGGTAAAACAACTGCTTCCCCATCACCCCAAACTTCTTCTCTAACAGTTTCAAATCAGCATTAGCAATCTCCCCCATACTGAAAATCCCAAGATCATTTAACCGTTTTTCCATCCGAGATCCAATTCCCCACATCTCACTCAGCGGAGAAATCGGCCACAACTTTGCTGGGACGTCTTGATAATGCCATCTGGCGATGTGACCATCAAAACGTTTGGCATCCACATCTAATGCTACTTTCGCGAGTAGCATATTCGGACCAATTCCAATGCAACAGGTCAGCCCAAATTCCCTCAGAATATCCTGCTTAATTTGTTTAGAAACTTCCTCGACACTACCCAATAAATGTCCTGAACCACCCAGATTAATGAAGGCTTCATCAACACTGTAAATGTAAATATCATCTTTCGGTGCATAGCGATTAAACAAACGACTAATTTCAGCAGAAATCCGCTGATAAGTCGCCATCTTAGGCTCGACAATGACAATTCGTCTATCTTTTGGTATCTCAAAAAGACGGGAACCCGTTTTAATGCCAAATTCTTTTTTCATCATAGGAGAGGCTGCTAAAACAACACTCCCCTTATGATTCAAACTACCAGCAACTACCAAATGAGCTTTCATCGGGTCAATCCCCAACATGACACAGCTACAACTTGCGTAAAACGAGCGCATATCTACGCAAATAATCTCTCCATTAGGCAGTTCTTCATAATTAATCATCTTCTTTGCACCCTTATCATATTTCATCTTTCACCAAAAAGCGAATGCTTGTTCTTATTATATGCGAATCATAACACGAATATACGTTCTTGTAAATTCAAAAATTCTGCCTGCTGATCATACAAGTTAATTTACAACCAGTATTTAACAATAACTAACAAGAACCGACAAACGCTATATCTGGTAGTTAAATAGGAATTTTTACCCTTGACATTCGACAAATATTTTATACAATCAAAGATACGATAAAAAAGTACCCTTTATAAAAACTTCCTAGGCATGCAAAAAAAGAACAGAAAAAAACTGTTCTTCATCTTGTATTCTTAGTTAGAGAATTAAACTTCGATAAAAGGGAAAACTAGATCCCTTTCAAATAATATTCCATAACTTCATCAACCAGTTCAAACATGTCATAAGCAGTATATTCTTTTGCATTTGGTTGTTCATGAACAAACTTCACTGCTGCATCCAAGAAATTCATCCAATTTTCTGGAAAACACATTTCCCGTTGAATTTCAGTAGACGACTTCCCAAAAACCTTATAGGTTTTCATAAATTCGGACGATCGTGTGTATTGCTTATACTCTGCATCTGTTGCAAATTCATTTCTTGATTTCAACATGGTAGCACCAACTTTACAACGGAATAAATAGAAAAAATCATAGATAACGTATTTTATTATGCCACAACCAAAGATAGTATTCAATTTTTTAGGAGAAGACAATGATTTCAAGAGAAATGAAGCAACAGATGAGAAAGAAACGGAAACGCCGTAGAAACCGCAGAGTGATGGTTCTTGCTTTATTATTAGTACTCATACCAACAGGCGTCTTTGCGACGGCCTTCATTCTAAAAGCAACTGAGGTCAGCGAAAAAATTCATTTTGACCTTGGGCGTGACGGTTCTTCAAAGCGTGATCAGCCTGTCGAGGCAAAAGCGCAGGAACCAATGTCATTCCTCCTCTTAGGTGTTGACAACAGAGAGGGCGAAAATGACAGTGGGCGATCTGATTCCATGATTGTTGTCACAGTTAACCCAAAGCTCAAATCAACAAAAATGTTGAGTATTCCGAGAGACCTGCGAGTGCAAGTTCCAGGTGATTCGGAGTATTCAAAAATCAACTCTGCCTATTCAAAAGGCGGACCAAAACTCGCGATTCAAACTGTAGAAGAAATATTCAACATTCCAATTGATCATTTTGTACAAGTGAACTTTGAAGGTTTTGTTGAAATTGTAGATGCCCTTGGAGGTATTGATGTCAATAATAAATTCAAGTTCACCGATAACGGATACACTTTTGAAGAGGGACCGCTTCACCTGAGTGGCGCCGAAGCGCTGACTTATGTCAGGATGCGACATGAAGATCCACTTGGCGATTATGGACGACAAGAAAGACAAAAAGAAGTTGTTGCTCAAATCATTGAACAAGGAACAAGCTTCAAGTCACTAACCAATTTCTCAGAAATCTTTGATGCACTAGGTGATAACGTAAAAACAGACCTAACTGTCTCCGAGATGTGGGATATCAAGAATAACTACACAGAAGCAGCTGGAAATATTGAATCCATGTCAGTTGAAGCAACAAGTGAAAAAATTGACGGCGAGTGGTTCGAGCTGATATCAGATGAGGAGCAGATACGAATTTCGAATAATTTACGTACTCATTTAGAATTGCCAGCCGAGGATACGACTGATACTTCTATCACAGATGATCCGGTTGAGGATATTAGTTCAAGCGAGGATGAAGAGTAAGCTGATACGAGACTCACTGTAATCGATCTTACACACGCTTTTTTGTTTAGGAAATGAGGGGGCGAAAGTGGCAGCAGCAAAAATAATCAAACAACTACTTATTTAGAGATTTACATATGCCTAAGTTCTTGCATTGCATCTGCCACAGCTTCCTTAACATTCTCATCCTCATGATCCTCAAATTTCATTATCACAGGGACATACTTTCTGTTATAAGTGTAGCTTAAAAGTTCAATACATCTAGGAATACGAGAAACTGGAAATTCCTCAATGTTATTTCCAATGATATCAAAGGAAATATTATTAATATTTTTGGTCATTCCTATAATTAATGTTCCTAAAACTTCATCTTTCATTTCAGCAGTATTTTCCTTGACTGATAAAGCTATAAGTCAATTCATTATTTTATCAAAATCCGCTATATCATTATTATATGATTCAAATACATCACACAAGGGCTTAGAATATTTCTTTTTTCCACTGGTGAGCCATTTAATAATAACTCTAAAATTTTATCTGTAGGCACAGACTCTCCTTCTCTCTTAGTCTTCAAATAGGATATGAGTATCATTTGCAGTTGATTCGTTATACATTGGGCTATTAGGATTCATAACATTTTGTGGATGGAATTATCAACAAACACAAAAAGAGCCCTTGTGGCTCTTTTCACATTATCTATCAAAGTAATCACTCTTTATGAGAGACCATCATATCTTCAAAAGACACAAGTTTTACATTTCCAAGTTCGTTTGATTTATCCTCACATCCATTGGAAAAGCCAGTCTTAGCAAAGAGATAAAAATGAACATTAGAATGATGAAATAGTCTGCTTTTTTCAACGAGAGCGTTAAGCACTGAGGTGTCGACTTTTTCATTAGTCCATTTGCATTCACAGAAAATAGCAGTGTCATTATCAGCAGAACACATAATATCAATTTCAGCTTCTCGCTTGTTTTTCGAATCATTGCCCCACCAACGCCCCAAATCAGTAAAGGTTACTGTTGCTTTTCCTTGTCTGTTAAGTTCCCATAAATATTGCTTACAAATCTCTTCAAACACACCACCCATAAAAGTTGAAATTTGAGGTGCTATTTTTTGATAAACGAGATCACTTAATCCACGATTGATAGAAGCAGTGTTATCAGGAATAAAGCGATACCAGAAACGGAACATTGAATCTTCAAGTACGTAAATAGCTTTGCGTGAATTGTTCTTGTTAAAAGGTGTTTCTTTTTTTACAATACCTAAAGAAATCAATCTGTTAAGATAGCTTGTAGCAAGCGCTGTGTCAATATCAGTTTTAGAACAAATCTCGGACATCCTGGATGACCCTGTGGCAATTGCTCTAATAATGGAGTTATATTGGGCTGGATCACGACATTCCTGCTTAATGAGGTTTGTTGGTTCTTCAAACAAATAAGCATTCGGCTCTAAGAAGTTGGTTTTAATATTTTTCTCAACACTCAATTCATCATCCATTAAGGACATGTAAAGTGGTATACCACCTGTAATACCATAAATAGTTGCCAAATCAATATTGTTAAACTTTTCAAAATAATCTTTAACCTCGAAAAATTCGAAAGGTAATATTTTAAATTGACAAGTTCTTCTTCCGAAAAGTGGACTCTCATATCCAAGGACTTGATTTTCCATGAAAGACATAGAAGAACCACACAAAATGATAAACAAATTTGAATTAGCCTTGTTTTTATCTATCAACACTTGCAGTATTGATGAAATGGCTTTATAACTGCTAGCAAGATAAGGGTATTCATCAATTACAAATACAATTCTACGTTTTTCAGCGATTTTAAACACAGTTTCTAAAGCTACTTGAAAACTTGAAAAACTACCAGATGTATTTGCAAAGTCTTCAGAAAGTGTGTAAATACTTTTACTTAGTCCTTCAAGATTCTCCTTGGCATTGCCTTCGATCCCAGTATAGAAAATGGTTTCTTTATCTTTGATAAACTCATTAATTAATGTGGTTTTTCCAACACGACGACGACCATATATGATAGCAACTTCGAATTTTCCGTTTTCATATCTCTTATTCAAATTACCGAGCTCTCTCGTTCGCCCTATAAACATTTAACGACCTTCTTTAGTGGATTATAATTTAGTTAATTATACTTTACTAAAATTTTATTTTCAAGTTTGGTGATTAATTGTTTTAGTGGCCAAGAGAACTATGCACTAGGTGGAAATTGTGAGAAAATTAGAGTAATGGCAACTTAATCTTATTCATTTGAAATAGTGTATTGTACTAGAGAATTGGGGGTTTGTTATGAAAGAATATTTAGCAGTTTTCGTTAATAATGGAAAAACACATCATATTATCATTGAGAATCACTTACTAGTTGATGACGATTTGTTTATCATTTTTAAATTTGAAGGAATTGAAGTTGGTGTGGAGTTAGATGGAAATCTTTTTATTGAAAAGCCTTCAACTTATTCATCAGAACAGCTAGGACAGTTTAGTTTTTCAGAGGTTCATGAGGAATTCGCCTTATTAACAGACTATCAATTGAATTACGATGTTCCTGTAATTGTTACAGAGCTAGCAACTGGAGAACATATAGAAACAACAATGTATGGTCAAATTAATCATACAAGGAACCAGAAACTTAATCGTCTAGAATTATTAGAAGCAGAAATTGTAGTAGAAGAAAGTTATCAACTTTTTGAAAGGTTGAATGATTTACAACCACAATTAGCAGAATACAACATCCATCTATGTGCTTTTTGCAAGTTCGGGCAAGAAAATCCTTATGGCGGAGACTTATTTATGAACTACCTGTGCTTTAAGAAGAACAAAACTGATTTCATAAAAAGATTTCCAAAGGGCGTTGGTAAAACAGATTGGGCGTTTTTCCGAAACCCTGATAACTGCTCTAACTGTTACATCTTTAATAGTTGTGAGGAGTTTGAGTGATCGTATTTTGGTTGTAAGTATTTAATGTTATCGAGAATGAATGTAGGGGATAAGTATGAATCTAGAAAACATTGCAGAGCTTAAGAATCTTTTGAAGAATCAAGTGGAAATTGAAAACAGAATGGAACAAATTGGACTAGGTGATGTCAAATCAAAAGTATCATATGCAGTAAGAACATATCCAACATCAACAGCACTTTACATGTCCTGTCAAAAAAACATTTGGCATGATCCTTTGGATGCATTTATCTTTTTTTTAATTAGAAACAGATTTATTTATGCTGGTTGGTTAGAACCAAATGGTAAGTTTGCAGACCAACAAAAATGGGTTCAAAATGACAATGGTTGGATTAAAGATGATGATGGATACGAGTTAATGAGTGATTTCGTATCACCTCACTATGTTGATCCTGATGAATTTCGAAAGAGATTTTCTGAATGGTTCCAGGCAAGTAATGGAACAACGGGACAGATTGAATCTGTTCTCAGTGATATCAGGAATGAAAAAGTAATTTCGATTTATCAAAATGATTATCTTTATGACCGAATGTATTTTGGTGAATCAACAGATAAGTACTTTTTTACACTACTGCTATTGATTGATTAATAAGCATGGATTGTTTTTCTTGGTGCAAAACCCAAAATTATACGGTACACTAGAACCACCAATCCACCGACATTCTCGGCACCAAACCAGTGCGTAATCCATACACATCTCAAAACCGATGTGTAATGACAATTTGAAGCCTCATCACACTGGACCTGCCAGCTCTGGAAAGTACTCCTTTTTCAGATCAACTACAGTCCCAAGTGGCAGAATCGGTTCTAGCACGCAAATGGTTGTCGTATAGAAATTGACAATCATTCCTGAAATGGCTCGCCAGATCGAGAAGGCTTGGCATCAGCGGAGACTGGCAGGGTTCCTGTTGATAGCAACGCTGAAGTAATTCCTTGTACTCTTTTTCCGATTTTACCCATCTACTTTTTCTCTTTTACTACTTTCATAGTGGATTCTTCATTATCCGTCCTCATTTTCTATCAGTAAATGACCGTCGCCGTCACTTTTATCATTCAAGTAGTCTTTGTAGAATGTGTGGCACTTACCCCACTGACTATCCAATACATTTTCAACCATCATCGTTAGAAAATTAACCAATAATTCCATTCGACCATATATATTCTAATTTTTCAACTGGTATTTCAATAGTATATAAAAAGTAGCCGATAGGAATTTCACCTATATGGTCTGACAGAATGCTGGCCCAATTAAGCCCCACCACCTGTAATAGTTCTTGTTGGCACTTAAACTATACCAAACGGAGCGTTATTTTTACTTTCCCCCAAATAAAAAAGAAGGGACAATGATTGCCTTTCAGCTTTTTGTCCCAACCTCGTCACACTAATATTCCTTTTTAATCATAAAATACGAACCACGAATGGTTCCAGCTAGCTTAGATTTCTGCCTAGCAAATTTAAATTTATCAGCTAACTCTATCGGCACTTCCATTCCCTCAGAAAGCTTGAAACCTACGGCACGCTTCTTACCATCACCAACGGTATACATCACGTTTACCGAAAGTCCATCCTCGTAAAAAACGTAAGCAAACTTGATATCCTCCACCTGAAAACGCGCAGTTTCCAATGGCTTGGCTGCAAAAACAATATCACGTTCCTGTTTCAAAATTTCATTTACATAGCTAAGTGTCTCCTGGCTCTCGCTTGCGGGTACAACCGTAAATTCATGTTTGTATTTTTTCATAAAGTATCGCGCCTCATTGGCACGTAACCCAGCAAGTGTGTCTGCTACAGGTGAAGAATCTAACCCGACTGTCGACACATTTTTAAAATCAACGATGTATGACATGTTAATTTCTCCTTATCTCTTCTTTATTTCTTTACAACCGGAATCCACATCTCACCAAAATACATATCATTACGCTGACCCATTACAACTGTTGCATTGGGACCACCAACATAAGCAAAATCTTTAGCCTCTGGCAAAACTTGTCCGAAAGCAAGACCAGCAAGCATATTATTCAATTCTTCAGAAGTCTTTCCTTCTCCTTTGACTACTAAATATTCTCCCTTAGGAAATTGAATCTCTCTAGCTTCTTCTGGTGCTGATGCCTCTGCCATAACCCCTGCATAATGCATCATCTTATTATTCACCGCTTCATTGACAGCAAAAACATAGGTATTTGTAGCAACACCTTTTAAAGCGTCCAATCTTCCATCTTGAATAATTGATAGCCAAAAATCCGATTTCTCCTTATTTAAACCAGCAAAATCTGTATAATCACTTTTTAGTTCCGTTCCAATTCCTAAAACGATAAAGCTTTCTTTTTCTTCTAATGTATAATTTGTCATATTAAAAACCTTCCTATTTCAACAATTTTTATCAAATGGCTTGTTTGTTTCACTTGATAAATTTATAATATCCTTAAATCATGTCAAAAAATGATACTGTTTAGGAGCACCAATGAAAAAAGTTGAACGAATTAATGTCATCATGCGCTATATTAATAATCGTGCCCATTTTACCATTTCTGAAATCATGAAAGAATTTAAAATTTCTCGCTCGACAGCTATCAGGGATGTCAGGGAAATTGAAGCGATGGGAATGCCATTAGTGGCTGAAGTTGGCAGAGACGGGGGTTATTTTGTCATGCACAACTCTGTCCTCCCTGCTGTTCGCTTCACAGATAGTGAAGTCAAAGCCCTATTCATTGCCTTTATGGCTACAAGAAATCAACAACTCCCCTATTTAAAGAGTCGGCAACCGATAACAGAAAAGTTGCTTGGCCTCATTTCAACCAATCAGCAAAATGACCTTGTCCTTTTAAACCAGATCTTACTTTTTGAAGGAACCAACCCTAGCAATCCCGATTTGCTAGACCTTTCAGACCTCCCGCATCCGATGTTAGATAAACTAATCCAGATCCTGCTCGTGGATAGCTATCTATTGATTACTATCACAGAAGCAAAGGAAGAGATGTCCTACCCAATCTATCTCCTCCACCTTTATCACGAAAAAAGCCTCTGGATGATTGAAGGCTTTGATTTATCAGAAGAAAAGAAACGGATTTTTCTTGTTGATCATCTCACTGATGTCAAACCCTATCCGGTGAAGAAAAGAGCGAGCAGGAAAAAGATTATCGATCAATTGAACAAACAGGAAGAAACGATTAACCTTGTTGTTGAGCTTGGTCCTAAAGCAATTGCCCAGTTCAAAAAATACCATCCTTTGCAAGCTTCCATTTCGTATACAAATCCCTACCAAACTACAGCTATCCTCAGAGGATTTATCAATGTAGCTAAGCTAGAGGAATTGACTGAGATGACAAATTGGCTGCTTTTTCTCGGGAGTGACATGCAGGTTAGAGAGATACCAGCAGAAGTATTAGAAGTTGTACAGAAGAGATTATCTTTATTTTGTACATAGGCTACCTGATCAATACAAATTAGTGCTATCAATGCACAATCTACGATAAAGATATTGTGCTTCATTCTCACCAATTGCTTTTGATAAATTGAGCCTTTTCAAAATCGCGACTAGTAGTGTATCTTTGCATTTATCCTTCAATCCTTGCTTAAAGTCTTGTGCTAGCTATCCAAACTCTATTGAAAATGCCGATAACCTACTGATGATTTTAAATCAAGGTTTTTTCTTTTTATACAATTTTTCATTTAAAAAACCTCATCTGACAAACGTAATACCGCTTGTCAGGTGAGGCATACTTCTTTTTTCCGGATAGGTCACCGAAAGTGAGCCGACAATGTAATTATTGACGATATTGCGCAAGTTTTAACTGCATAAATTGCAACAAATCTCTGCATAAATCTTCATCTTGTAAAGCAAAGTCGATTGTTGTCTCAATGAAACCTAACTTCTCACCAACATCATAGCGAATTCCCTCGAAATCATAGGCATAGACTGTTTCTAGTTCGTTCAATTTTTGAATTGCATCAGTTAATTGAATCTCACCACCTGCTCCGATGGTTTGATGTGAGAGTATTGTAAAAATTTCAGGCGAAAGAATATATCGACCCATAATGGCTAAATTAGATGGTGCTGCTGCGTGACCTGGTTTTTCGATAAAACTTTTCACTTGATACCTCCTGCCGATTTGCTCGAGCGGCTCAATGATTCCATAGCGATGTGTTTCATCGTCTGGCACTTGTTGAACGCCAATGGTTGAGCAGCCTGTTTGATCGTATTCATTGATTAGCTGCTGTAAGCATGGCACCTCAGACTGCACAATGTCATCACCTAACAAAACAGCAAACGGTTCGTTACCAATGAAATTACGTGCACACCAAACTGCGTGCCCCAAACCCCTCGGTGTTTTTTGCCTAATATAGTGGATCTCCACTTTTGATGTTTGTTGTACTTTCTCCAGTAATTCAAGTTTTCCTTTTTCAAGCAAATTAGATTCTAAATCGGTTGCATAATCAAAATGATCTTCAATAGCCCGTTTGTTCTTCCCTGTTACAATCAAAATGTCCTTTATTCCAGAAGCAATTGCCTCTTCCACAATATATTGAATCGTCGGCTTATCAACAATCGGTAGCATTTCTTTCGGCATTGCTTTTGTTGCAGGTAGGAATCTGGTACCAAGTCCTGCTGCAGGAATTATTGCTTTTCGCACTTTCATGAACAACCACCCACCCTATGTCAAATCACGATATTATTTCAAGCTGTTAATCATTGTATGGGGTGCTGATTTTTTTATTCGAAGCAAATTCATTAACTTCACCGGCCGGGCTTTGCCACGTCCCCTTCGATCGTTTCAATTGAATAAAAAAAAGAGCTAAACCACAAGTAGAGGCAAGTGGTTTAGACGTCTTAAAGAGGGAGTTGTAGATTGAACTGGGACCAGATGTAGGTGTAGCTTAAATTTGGTTCCTGTTAGGGCATTCAATCTCGAGAAGGGGGTGTTACGAGGATAGTTATAACGCGCGCTATAGAATGATCGACTCTGATCATTTTTTGCGGAGGCGAAGTTACAACGCATCTTCTTTCTGTCGTTCAAGTTTGCGGAATTCTTCCATTAAAAACATGATTGAGCTCTTCATCATTTGAATCTCACGATCATGATTTGCCAAACGAACATTGGCGTGGCCAACAACCTTGATTAAATTGACTGTCGTGTTCTGTTCAGAATCGGACACAGCTACTTGGCTCACATGCTTTCCTCCACATTTTCTTTTTCTGCATCAACCACTGTGGTATCAGAAGATTCAGATTTATGTTTCGAGTCTAAGAATTGAACATTTTCTGCAACCACTTCAGTGACGTACACTGTTCGCAGTTCTGCATTTTCGTATTTACGCGTAGCAATTCTTCCAGTCACACCAACGACAGAGCCCTTCGTACAGTACAGCGCAGTCTTTTCAGCGACTCTCCCCCATAAGGTGCACTGAACAAAGTCCGTTCTGTACTCACCATGTTGGTCACGGAAGTTTCGAGACACTGCAACGGCAACATTCGAAACGGCTTTGCCATCTGGTGTATATCGCACTTCTAAATCCTTTGTTAATCTACCTACCAGGGTTACTTGATTGATCATTTCATCACCTCAATTCGATTTCATACATTTATCCTACCTCACGATGAAAAGCTTGTAAAAACGATGAAATAAAAACTTCATACAGTTTTTATCAGAAAAACGATTGGAAACAAAAAAAGCCCGCAACTTTTCTTGTTCAAGTTACGAACTTTATACTTTTTTTATTTTATTGAACTGCAAAAGTCAGTTCCGCTTCACAAGCAATTTCACCATCGACCATCGCAACCGCTTTTCCCTTACCAATTGGGCCGCGCAGTTTGATAATCTCTACAGATAGATGTAATTGATCACCTGGCTTTACCTGCTTTTTGAAACGACAGCTATCAATCCCCGCGAAAAAGGCCAACTTGCCTCGATTTTCTTCTTTTCTGAGTATGGCCACTGCCCCTACTTGAGCAAGTGCTTCGACAATCAATACGCCAGGCATCACTGGATAATCAGGAAAATGACCATTGAAAAACGCTTCGTTGGCACTTACATTCTTGATTCCAATTGCTGTTGTATCCGTTACTTCGAGAATACGGTCAACCAATAGGAAAGGATAACGATGTGGGATAATTTCTTTGATTTCTTGAATGTCCATGTTAGCTACCTCCATTAGTACATATGCACAAAATAAATTTTATGTGTAAATCTCTAGGGTGCGTCTGAAAAAGATTTGTGAAAGGGTTTTGACAAGAAATTTTTGAATAGCGCGCGGAGAAAAAATCGCAAATATTAGGAATATTTAAGACTTTTTTCGGGCAAAGTTAGTCAGAAAATCCCTCAAAAAGCTTTCATAAATTTTTTTCAGACACACCCTAGTCATATAATCTAAAATTGATTAACCAAGTCGACAATATGCTGCCAAGTTTCCTTTTTGAAAACATCATCGGGGTCACCGTTACCAAGGATAACGTAGCCCACATAGGCACCAGCTAATACAGCCAGTACACAAAATACTAACACCAATAAGATTCTAAGCCAAATCGGAATTAGTCGGTACCGCCTTGTGACTTTTCCCTTATGCTTCCGCACCTCTTTTTGAGTACGCTTTGCCTCGACTGCTTCGGAAAGCTCCGCTGCCTTTGATTTGATTTGTACATCTTGTTCGTTTATGCGTTGTACATCTCTTTCTCGTTGCTTCTCCAAAAGACGGTGTTCCTCTAGCATTTTAGCATCTTCTACCTGATTTGCTGCCCCTACGCCACTCAAGAAAGTAGCTTCTTCAAGATGAACGGGTTTTGAATTTGTAGTAGTTGCTTTATTTTCTTCCTGCATATTCTCATTCTCAATCAGAGAGTTCACTTCTGCACCTTGATCAGTGGATGTAGAAGAATCTTTCTGATTATGATTATTCTTAGACATTAGGTAAAAACTCCTTAGCGATTCCTTGAACGTAGTTAATCTCATTTGAATGAAAGGCATCAGACCAACATCCATGATATCCAGCAGTAGCGACCAGCAGGGCGCTATTGCCAGAAAATAATTAGTATCAGCAATACCTCTACTCGATTTTACGGCAATGAAAATGCCTTAGCAATTCAGCGCCTTATACCTTTGACAAAGACCGGTACATCTCACTAACCAATTTTAAATAAAAAATCTCTGCTCTTCTAAAATAGCCTCCACCAGTTAAAAGAACAGAAAACCATTATTTTTTCAAATGTTCAAGCATGATTCCAGTTCCGGTTGCCACGCAGTTCATTGGGTTTTCTGCAATAAATACAGGTACCTTTAGTTCTTGTGCAAGAATCATATCAATTCCGTGTAGTTGTGCGCCACCACCTGTTAGAATAACACCACGGTCAATAATATCGGCTGACAATTCTGGCGGTGTTTGTTCCAATACGCTTTTTGCAGCGTGAACAATGACCATTACTGATTCTCTGAGTGCTTCTTCAATTTCTTCAGATGTAATTCCAATCGAACGAGGTAAGCCTGAGACTAAGTCTCTACCACGAATTTCCATACTGAGGCTTCGAGAATCAGGGAATACGGTAGCCACTTGGATTTTAATATCTTCGCCTGTACGCTCACCAATGAGCAGTTTGTACTTCCGCTTGATAAAACTAATAATTTCAGCATCAAACTTGTCACCAGCCATTTTAATTGAGGCCGATGTCACAATATCACCCATTGATAGCACAGCGATATCAGTCGTTCCCCCGCCTATGTCAATCACCATGTTTCCACTTGGTTGATAAATATCCATACCAGCACCAATTGCTGCTACTTTTGGTTCTTCTTCTAAGTAAACTTTGCTACTACCAGCCTTCTCAGCCGCTTCACGAATCGCCTTTTGTTCAACGCTTGTAATATTTGTTGGGCAACAGATAAGAATACGTGGCTTTGAGAAAACGCCCTTTAACTTCAAACGATTAATGAAATATTTCAACATTTCTTCAGTGACTTCAAAATCAGCAATAACGCCATCTTTTAGTGGTCTAATTGCTACAACATTACCAGGCGTCCGCCCGATCATTTTACGTGCATCTTCTCCAACTGCAAGCACTTTATTGGTATTTTTATCAATAGCAACAACCGAAGGTTCGTCAAGCACAATGCCCTTCCCCTTCACGTAAATCAACACATTAGCTGTTCCTAAATCAATTCCAATATCTTTTGAAAACGAAAGCATATTATTTCCTCCTAAATAAAGGTGCTGACAGCGGATGAAAATGATCAAACGAAACGGTGAGCTACACTATTTCGCCCTGCAAAACCTACTCGCTGAGGCCCATTAAAAAAGGTGATCCCACCATATTTTTTGAATTTTATAAAAACCTTACTCATTGCTTTATATAAGTACAATTGACAAGCAACATCATTAAATAAAATACTATTATACCAGAAAAATTTTATCATAAATCAATATAGAATGGTATTCATTTTTTGCCAAAATCTTTGAAAAGTATTCGTATACCACAGTTTTTTGGTCAATTTCTATTAGGTTTTGCTCAAATTGCGCTGATTTTGAAATAAATTAGCCATTCTTTGCAAAAATCGCTTACAAAAAAACAAGGTCGCGATAACGGTTTTTACAGCAAAAGAGACACTTTCCATACAGGTAAACCCGCAGGCAAGTGTCTTTTGCTGAATCTTAGATGAGAAAGTCTCACCACGGTTGATTCATTCTGTTTCATTTTGCATTAACTGTAACTTCACGCTCAAGTGGCGTTTGGTTCGCTGTATTCTCGAAGAATTCTTGGTACCAAACAAGGAAAGCAAAAATTAGCCAGATTTGTCTAAAGTGATCTTTGACTTCAGCACGATGCTCGTCCAACATTTTCTCGAGCTCATCCGTATTGAAGAATTGTTTTGCTGCTTCACCTGTCAGTAATGTTTTAAACCGATCAAAATGCTCGTCTTCTTTCATCCACGCACGCATTGGCACTGGAAATCCAAGTTTCGGTTTATTTGCAGTTGTTTTGTTTAGCTTCTTCGCTGCTGCTTTCCGCAGTGGAATCTTCGTTGTCTCTTCATCGACTCTATGTTCTACTGGTATTGTACTAGCGACTTTGAGCACCTCTACGTCTAGGAAAGGTACGCGTACTTCCAGTGAGTTCGACATGCTGATTTTATCCGCCTTTAGCAAGATATCATTTGCAAGCCACATATTGAAATCCAAGTACTGCGCTTTAGCTAAATCATCTTGACCAGCTACTTTACTTAAAAATCTATTTGTTGCAATCGTTGGGTCTTTGATTAATGTCTTATCTTTTAACAACTTTGCTTGCATGTCGTTACGCATTAACAGACTACCAACACCAAAGTAGCGATCTTCGATTGGTTTGACACCAAAGATAAATAAGTTTGCCCGTTTCTCAATCTTAGTCCCAGGGAACTTTTCGACCAATTCATCCAGTGTTACTTGGAAAATCGGATCTTGTAGTGTTGCATCTTGCTTAGCCAGTTCCGCTAGTTGCTGGCGCTTCCCCAGTGGAATTGTTTGGTATTTCGCCATGTTAATTAAGCCTTTATAACTGTTGTAGCCCGTGAATAGCTCATCAGATCCTTCCCCGGAAAGCGAGACTTTAACTTGTTGTCTTGCTTGGTTTGCCACATAATAAAGCGAGAATACCGATGCATCTGCTAGCGGCTCATCAAGATGATAGGCGACTTTCGGGACAATTTTGAAATAGTCTTCTGGGGTGATAATTTTCGCATACACTTTTGATTTAATTTCCTCAGCAAATTTCTCTACGTATGGCAGTTCACTATACTGCTCTTCTTTGTAGCCTACGGAGAATAATTTCAGCGCTGTTAGCTCTGATGCTTCACGCGCGAGGTAGCTTGAATCGACACCGCTTGATAGAAAACTGCCTACTTCAACATCACTGATCATATGATGCTTCACTGAATCAGTCATGACTGATTCAATCGCCTTCACATGCTCATCAAGAGACTTTTCATAATTTGGCGTATATTTAACATCAAACCATTTTTGTAGCAGTAGTTCGCCATCCTGATAGATGAAACAATGACCTGGTGGTAACTTGTAAACATTTTTAAACATCGTCTCATCTTGCGGGTTGAAACCAAAACTTAAATAATCAGATAGCACATTTGTATTTAACTCTTTTTGAAACTGTGGATATTCAATAAACGCTTTGATTTCAGATCCGAACAGGAAGTGATTTTCGCGTTGATAATAGTAAAACGGCTTGATTCCAAAAGGGTCACGCGCGCCAAATAGCTTCTGATTCTTTTTATCATAGATCACAAAAGCAAACATGCCGCGAAGCTTGTCCAACATGTCTGTACCATACTCTTCATAACTGTGGACTAGGACCTCAGAATCGCATTCTGTGTAGAATTGATGCCCTTTTTCCAATAAATCTTTTCTAAGCTCACGATAGTTATAAATCTCACCATTAAAAACCAGCACAAGCGACTCATCTTCGTTATAAATTGGCTGATTGCCACCTTCTAAATCAATAATAGCGAGACGTCTAAATCCTAGCGCAACATAATCATCGATAAATTGATTATCATCATCCGGACCACGATGACGAATCCGCTCGCCCATCGCCTTTAATACATCTTCCGTATTGTCAATGTGATTCACAAATCCGCAAAAACCACACATAATAGATCGCCTCTTTTCAATTGTTCAACTTTCTTTGCAAGTTTAATATACGGATAACGTGATTTCAAGTGTTTTTTGTGCTTTATTGACGGATTGTGACGAACCTCCATGCATCTTTAGGTATTTGCATATGATTGTATCCACTTTATTTTGTCAATTTTATGCAGATTTATGCATGCGTGATAGGCTCAAGAGAAGCTTTTCTATCAGCTAAAAGTGTTTGAAAAATTGTAGCATACTGAGGAAAACCAGGACTAGAGGCAAACTAAAAAGATCCTGAAAATATAATTCAGAACCTAAAAA
Organism: Caryophanales bacterium; assembly: GCA_031554185.1. Taxonomy (GTDB): domain Bacteria; phylum Bacillota; class Bacilli; order JARBTR01; family JARBTR01; genus JAVBKE01. The sequence goes on along the minus strand of JAVBKE010000091.1, from coordinate 13,910 downwards.
ATAATTTAAAAAAAGTTAAGTTAACCCCAGGAGCAAAGGAATTCTAATTTTTTCAACCTACTCCCATTCGGGAACCGAGCTTATTTCCTTCACAAGTTAACCTAGCTATATTTTATCTTGTGCTGCCATTTTGTCAATTATTCAAGGCTTGATCGTATTTACACCCCACTATAGTAGCAGCTTATTCAAATAACCATCTTCTTTTGAATAAGCTATTTTCCTTAGCCGATTAACGGTGTGTAAATGCTACGCTTCTTTACTCATGAATTCAAATCAAAAAAATAAACTCCAGAGAGAAAATCACTTTACAATGATTTCTCAAGAGTTTAAATTGGAGGAATTTGAAATGGTGGTTCATTTATGAATGAATTGATTCACTGACACCTCGATACTTTAATTTTGTGGCTTCCCCGCCACGAAGATGTCTTACTGACTTATGATAATCCAATATGTTTTTCACTTCATTTGCCAGTTCCGGATTAATGTTGGGCAGACGCTCTGTTAAGTCCTTATGAACCGTGGATTTACTAACACCAAATTCTTTCGCAATCACGCGTACTGTTTTTTTCGTATCCACTAAGTAATTTCCGATTTTGACCGTACGTTCTTTAATGTAATCGTGCACACACTCGCCCCCTCTAGGTTGTCTAAAGAGAAGTGTGAAATGAGTTATGCTTGTATTTGAAAGTTTGATTGTTGTATTAATAAAATGTGGGGTGCTATTTTTCTTAGATGGGCAGGAGTCCCTATAGATCTCACCTCAACCACTCCAATATGTCTTACCTCTAGTGTATTAGCAAGTTGTCTGATTATGCGCAAAAAAATTGTACGAGTGAAATCGCAAGCTTCATTTTATAAAAATACAATCTCAGCTTTCTCGAACTAAATTTCTTGAACCACTTAAATTTATATTACATGTATGAACAAAATTTATCAGCATCTAATCTCCCTACACCGGAGGCTAACCTAAATCCTCAGCATCCTCGGCCTTCAATCTGAAAAAGGTATTTGCTCCCAATATCGATACGATAATGGACAAGAGGCCTGCAACCGCAAGGATAGTGGACGAGTCAAACTGATCCGACAGATAACCAATCAATGGGAAAGCCACAAACATCACATAAGAAGTAAAGAGACTAATCATTGACAAGATCGTCGCTCTCATCTTTGACGGAATTTCATCATTGATTACCTTGCTAGAAATCGGGTAGATAATCTCATACACAACAGCAATGATAGCAAATGCCACAATCAAAAAGACAACGCCGTCAGATGCAACCATTAAGTACGCAATACCAATCAAGATAAATGAATACAACAGTACCCTTCCCTGAGACAACTTCTCTGCCAACTGATGAGAGAACAATGAGACGATCGCCTGAACAATTGACACCGATGCGTATAACAAAGAAATCGCATAAACCGATACACCTTTTTCGTAAAACAGTTCCTGGGAAAACATAATAAAGACAGATGCAATGGCAAAGAAAACAGCTAGTGAAACAATCAAAAATTTAATGCGATTGTTGAAGTGAAGAAACAGCATCATTTCCTTGACTAGCCCCGGCTTTTCCTCATTTCCCAGTTCACCTACTTCCTGATCAGTCACGTAATTTGTATCTGATTGACGAATATCTATCTCCTCTAACAAAAATACTGAAAACAATGCCACACATTGAGCGATAATTCCGCCAATAAATACATAGTTCCACGAGTAACCTTGCAAGAACCCACCAATACCAGTTGCAATGCCAATGGAAATAATCAAAATCGCATTATAGAAGCCAATTGCCTTCCCGTACAACTCTTTTTTACCGTCAGACTTTAACGAGTCATACAACAACGCTTCATCCGAACCAGAAATCAACGCGAGTCCTGCTCCATAAAATATATGCCCAAGAATGAGAAATGGAAAAGTGCTGAACCCTAAAAAGACAGCTAAATATAAAATAAGGAAGCTATGGCCAATCAGCATCGTCTTTCTTCGACCAATTCGGTCAGAAAGATAGCCTGCCGGCACTTCTAAAATCAGCATTGTTAAATTTAGAGCAGACTGAATAACCCCGATCTCCACCATTGAAAAATCCAAACTCAAGAGATAGAGGATCCAAATACCTCGTTCGAAAAACAGGTTGCCAAAAAAACCAGAAAAGTTCAATATTTTTTTGTTTCTCATATCGTATCACCTGCCATTTAGAAACAATTCTCTCCGAGTGTATCGCAAAGAAAAACGTTCTTATTAGTCATAATTGTATCATGAAGCAAAATAAGGCGATAATCTATTATTTTCATTCCACAGTGTAAACAAGACATTCCTCAAGATAAGTGTACCCAGTTCGCAAAGATAGGGTACAATGAATAAAAAAGATGAAAAAGCACTAGCACTACTATGAGAAGCGCTTTAACATCATTCTACCTAGCTTCTAAACAGTCCTATTGTATAGTGAAAGGTGAAAAAATGAAAAAAGTGATTCTATACCTAACTGCCTTTTGCATGATCTTTCTAGTATCATGTGATCAAAATTCAAAAGAATCTTCCAGCAATAAACAAGTACGCGATTCCAATGAAAAAAAAGCATCAGCAAAAATCACAATGGAAGAAAAAATGATGGATATCGATGGGCAGACGATTTACTTCAAAGAGTATAGTGATGGCACCAAGGATAAGCCAGCACTACTCATGCTCCACGGCTACGGTGGTTCTTCTGATGGATTTTCTGCTATTTATGATCATCTATCAAAGCGCTTCACGATTGTTTCAGTCGATGTTCTAGGCTTTGGCCGTTCATCCAAACCAAGCGATTTCATTTACACATTTCCAAATGAAGCGAACCTTTACTATAAGTTAATGACTAAGCTCGGATTTGAAGAATTCGCTGTCATGGGGCATTCCATGGGCGGAGAAATCGCACTGAATATAGCTAATCTCTATCCGGATGCCGTTACCGAACTTGTGCTAATCGATGCTATTGGTGTTGAAACATTGACAGAAGAGACCGATATAGCGATTCCAGAAGTGGATAATTCTTTATCCGATACAAGTGCTGCAGTTCCTTACGACGCCGCTCAGGTGAAACATCAGGATGAGCCAGGCTATGATATAGCGCTAAATAAAATGTGGCATACGCTGCCAGAGATTTCTGCCAGCCGAATCAACATGCCGACACTGATTGTTTGGGGAGAAGATGATCCTGAAGTACCTCTGACTGATGGTGAACAATTTGCTGAAATGCTGCCTAGCAGTAAATTAAAAGTAATTAAGGGCGGCAATCACGCACCATTTAGAAAGCAAACAGATGAATTCTTACAGTCTGTTGATGATTTTTTTAATGGACTAGAGAAATCCTCTACCTAACTTGTACTGATACGAGAGAGTCACGCTCACACATCTCCCGAACCGCGGCATCTTTAGTAGCGCATGTCGCTTTTTTATTTGCTGCCTAGGCTAAATGATGTAGAATAAAGAAGTAAGGATTTAAAATGAATAGGTGGTACCTTGAAGTGGAAAATATTCTATTTGTTTGCACAGGAAATACCTGTCGCAGTCCAATGGCAGCAGCTATACTTGAAAGTAAGCGGTTAGAGCGTGTGATGGTCAAGTCTGCTGGCGTTTTCGCAAACGATGGCGACATAGCCTCCACACATGCACAAGCCGTATTAAGAGAAAATGGCATTAGCCCTCAGCACCATTCAAAACGGTTGACGATTGAGGATACCGAGTGGGCAACACTGGTCTTAACGATGACAGAGAGCCACAAACAGCTAATGATCGCTAGTTATCCGCAGTTTTCAGATAAAATTTTCACCCTCAAAGAAATCATTTCTGCTGATGGGCTTAATATTGGTGATCCGTTTGGTGGTACGATTGAAGATTACAGGCGCACTTATGCAGCGCTTGATGAGAGCATTGCGAAGCTGGTTACATTACGACATTTAGATAGTCAATAGGAGGTTTTTGAAATGAAAGTAGCGATTGCATCAGATCACGGCGGAATTCATATCCGTCAAGAACTTCTTTCACTGATGAAAGAAATGAATATAGAGGCAGTCGACTTTGGCTGTGAGGGAACAGCATCTGTTGATTACCCTGATTATGCGATTGTCGTCGCTGAAAGAGTCGCCGCAGGTGAGTTTGATCGTGGGATTTTAGTTTGCGGTACGGGCATTGGCATGAGTATTGCTGCTAATAAGATTGCTGGCATCCGCTGTGCGCTCGTTCATGACATGTTCAGCGCAAAAGCGACGAGAGAGCATAATGACAGCAATGTACTTGCTATGGGCGAAAGAGTTATTGGACCAGGTCTCGCTACTGAAATTGCACGGGTTTGGTTAACGACTGAATTTGAAGGTGGTCGTCACGAAAACAGAGTAAACAAAATTACTGCCATTGAACAAAAACAATAAACGAATGATACTGCCCCACATAAAATAAGATTTTACGAAGGGAATTGATCACAATGTTTGTTATTCAAGGAAGTGCACGAGCAAATGGAAATACTGAGTTCCTAACAAATGTTTTGCTAGAAGGAATCAAAACTGAATCTATCTGTTTGCGAGATCAGAAGATACTGCCGATCGTTGACCAAAGACATGAACCTGAAGGGTTCTCACCTGTCGATGATGATTTCGAAGGGATCGTCAAGCAGATGCTTATGCATGATGAAATTGTACTTGCAACACCTTTATACTGGTACGGGATGAGCAGTCAAATGAAAACGTTTATCGACCGCTGGTCACAAGCACTACGTAATCCAGCATTAAATTTCAAAGAACAGCTACAATCAAAGAAATTTTATGTTGTCGTTGTTGGAGGTCCAGGTGCTCGGCAAAAAGGACTTCCACTCATCCAGCAATTTACGCTGATTTTCAATTTCATCGGTACAACATTCGAGGGCTATCTAATTGGTGAAGGCGCGCAACCTGGAACCGTTGCTGAAGATGAGTTGGTATTAGCTCAAGCAAAAGCAATGAACAAATTACTTCAAGCTAAATAATTATTGCGAAAATCAAACAACTAGGGTGTGTCTGAAAAAGATTTGCGAAAGGGTTTTGACAAGGATATTTTGAAGTATCGCGGAGAAAAAACCGCAAATATCGGGAATGTTGAAGATTTTTTTAAGGCAAAGCTAATCGAAAAATTCTTCAAAAAACTTTTACAAATCTTTTTCAGACACACCCTAAACTTATGCATGGTGTTTGATTTCTTTTTATTGCAAAATTAATCCTGAAATCATAGATATATTTTTCATTGTTATTTTGAGACCTAGACAAATTTTTGTGTAATGAACGAAGTGAGGCGAAAGACAATGGGAAAAATTTATATCATTCATGAAAATGAAGAATGGACAGCACCACTGGTAAAACAGATGGAAGAACGGAATCTTCCATATGAGGAATGGTTCTTGAATGAAGGGCATATCGACTTATCAAAGTCGCCACCAAATGGTGTGTTCTATAACCGGATGAGTGCATCATCACACACGCGGGGCCACCGCTTTGCGCCTGAACATACTACCAATGTACTAGCGTGGCTTGAAGCACATAATCGCACTGTCTTTAACAATAGTCGTGCTTTGCAGTTAGAAGTGAGCAAGGTCGCACAGTATACGGCGATGCAAATTCATGGAATCAAGTCTCCGCATACCATTGCTGCGAGTGGCAAGCGAGAAATCATCCTTGCCGCACAAACATTTGATAGACCCTTTATCACCAAACATAACCGTGCTGGCAAAGGACTTGGTGTTCAAAAGTTCGATACAGTTACGGCACTTGAGCGCTACGTCACTAGTGATGGCTTTGAGGAGTCAATTGATGGCATCACGCTATTACAGGATTACATTGAAGCACCAACGCCAACGATTACTCGGTGTGAATTCATTGGTGGTAAATTTTATTACGCTGTCAAAGTCGATACCTCGGAAGGGTTCCTGCTTTGTCCTGCAGATGCCTGCCAAATCGATGATGCTTTTTGCCCAACAACAAAGTCAGGCGCAAAGTTTGAAATCATCAAAGACTTCTCCCATCCGCTCGTTTCAAAATATGAAGCTTTTCTAAAACATAACGGTATCACCTTCGCAGGTATTGAATTTATCGAAAACCAATCTGGTCAATCATATACTTATGATGTCAATACAAATACCAACTACAACACTGATGCCGAGGCATTGGCTGGTCTCTCTGGCATGGGCACCATTGCCGATTTCCTTGGAAAAGCACTCGTACGCCTAGAAAATTAAACAAATAAATGAGCTGACGGCAAATTATCACTCACCACCAGCTCATTTTTCAATTCATTATTTTAAAAACTGTCGATCATAATTACAACTTCTTTAATTAAACCTTATTCCAACCCTTTTTCACCTTACCATCAATAAACTCATTTACCATTTCCATAATCTGTTCCTCGCTACTAGAAACACGAATATCTCGTTGCAACGGTTCTTTCCGTTCGGAGCTAAAATTGGTGTAGTGCATCACATAAGCTGGATAGTTCGAGGTATGCTCCTTGTTTGTTTTCCAAACCATGAACTTCTGCACCATCAGTTTACTACCTGTCTCTTTCTTATAGACATCACGAAGAATCACTTCACTTGCCGGCATTACTGCATCAGCGATTGTCCCCTGCTCTTCTTGTGGTACATAAGCAAATTCAAAAATTTGCGATAATCTCACGTCATCATAGACACATTTCTTATCATCCCGGATCCGTTCAAATATCGGAAATACAAGACTGATACCATCAATTGCACTGTGCAAACGATATTGCCCATTGGTAAACGCCAAAACATTGTTTGGCACACTGCCTGATGGCGTCTCAAAAATAATATCATTGACGAATAATTCAATCACCATATCTGGCTTAATCATATGAAAAGCAACATGATTAGAGTCTGTTTCAACATAGCGAGACGGGACAATTTTTGGCGTTAACTTCTCCATCAATTCTGTTCTAAACTCATCGCTAAAACCATTTCCAGTCCGTCCAACAATTTGGAACTTCCCTTCCTCTGGCATCAGTGCGAGGAGCAAAGTTCGAACTTGTCCTTTTGCGTCACCAGTTCCTTCAGAGAAACCGATCACAGCAGCATCAATTGTATAACGTGGCTTAATCTTAAAAACCCAAGCCAGGTCACTGCGGACAACAAGCCCCTCAGCACCTTCTTCATCAACCCACTTTGTATACAACTGCTTAACAGCAGACATCGATTCCACTTTTTGATAGCGAACTGGTGTACAAAGCGTCGCACCAGAAAAAATCTCCTCAAGTTTTGCATGAACGTCGCCATAATGCTGTGCCGGTAGTCTAGTGCCATCAATCTCTACAACATCAAATGCCACCAATTGAAGTGACGCTAACGCCTTCTTATCAGCAACTGCCTTTAAGACATCAAAGACACGGGTACGGCCTTTGCTTTCATCAACAATGAGCTCACAAGGAATGATTGCACGCTTCACACCTGCTGCCTGTAGAGCTACCTGAGCTGCATCAGTGCATGGCAGGCCAGTTCTGACACGCCCGCTTCGATTAATCACAAACGCCTCACTACCGTTGTAAAAGAGTACATTCAACTCCCCATCATACTTGCGTGTTACATAAAAAATATTACCGCCCAGTTTTGTCTCCATTTGCTTTTGATTTAACGATTTATAGTTCTTACATACCTGTTTCTTATAATTGATCGCAATTGTTGAAGATTCTGCATCAACCGCATGGATATCACCAACTAAATAACCATGGATATCCTTCATCTTTTCTTTGTATAATTCCATTATTCAAGCCCCCTTAGTTCCATATTCGTAAGATGAAGAATCAAGCAATACTTATCCCCATCAATACGACCTTCTAAGAAGCCTCGATGTGATTCCCCTCCTGTTGTAATTACAAGTGGTTCATTCCCCTTAGCACCACTTCCAACAAGCATGAGCGAATCTGATTCATGAAGTTCCTTTGCCATTTCATATAGAAAATCGTAGGTTAGGCCACTAACATGACGAATCTGGTATTTCCTCGTAAACACAAACTTCTTAATTGCCGCAAGCTTCGGAAACTTCTTACCAGATAACTGTACAGGTGACAATTCAACTGAAATATTCGCTGGACGTTTCACATAATCACGACGTTCCTTCTCCGTCCCATCAGGATTTCGAACAACCTGAACCAAGTGGACACGATAAGCAACCTGATTATCCTGATTCATATACAACTTTCTTGTTTTATCGAGAAATCTCCCAACCGTTTCAAGATTCACTTCTGGATCCGACTCAATAATTGCATTTCCAACAGAGACTAAATCACCGTAAGCATCTACTAGCGCTTCCTCTGTTAAGTCCATTGTTTGCTTTAAAATCTTAATATTCTGGCGGTCACGGCCATCGCTCAGTACCATTTTCACATTCGACTTAAATGGCTTTGCTTCCAAGGCAACTGATGCATCCCGCTTCTTCATATTCGCAATATTGATTTCTTGCACATTCATTCACTCCCAACTTCATTCAAATTAAAATAAACCAAAATCGAGTTCATCGTCATCAAGAGGATCTTCCTCAACCTCTTCCTCATCAACTACACTGACTTCATGCAACCCAATCATTTCAAACGGAGACAGTGTTCCAACAAGCATAAAGGCTTTGCCATCACTCTCCAGTAAAAACGCCCTGCTGCCTTCATAGCTTTCACGATAGCTATATGTAAAAGCATAAATACCCGATTTGATTTCTTGTAAGAATTCTTCTCCTGCGTTATCTAATTGATAAAATGATTTAATGCTGTAATCCATAAATTCTTCAGGTGATATCTTCTCAATCACTTCAATCTGCTCACTATAACTAGAAGGAATCAATTGCGCTGGATTACCAGCACCATCAACAGCTAGCAATGACTTGCGATCAACCCAAGTCATTTCCGGTGAAACAATGCCAAGTCCTACGCCCCCCTTAGGAATTAAAAGCGTTCCAGTCTCATCCATGCTCACTAACTTACACTCATTATCATGCTCATCAAGCGCAATTATTTCTGTATAACCATACAGTTTCTTGCGATCAACCTTGGTAGGCTCTACTAAAAACTCTTTACCATTTATACAAAAATTCAATGTCCGCGCCAATCAAGTCGCCTCCTTTTTAAATCTTTTCTTCAACATCATAAGTATATCAAATAAGCCAAGTCATTTTTTCTCTTATTCTGGTTTAACAACAATATTATTTTGAGCTGCCTTTTTGAATCAAATCCTAAATCAAATTTGACATCCTATAAATTATCGACAAGCTCACATCATTTTTGCACAATGAAAAAAGAGCACTTACCAACTAAAGTGTTAGCAAATGCCCTTCAAATTATGTTATACAGATTTGTTGTCCTTAGGCTTGTCGTCGTCAGACCCATTTAGGCTATCTACTTCAGACTGGTCAGCTTGCGCTGGGTTCTCTGAATCAGTAGGTTTTGCAGCCTTCACTTCTTCATCAGCCTTCGTGATTTCTGGCTTTTCCGCATCGTCAGCTGTTCTAGTGTCATCATGTGTTGCGATGTTCACTTTTACATCAGCTTGTTCTGCATCTGCTCCATTGCCATACTTTCTTTCAGGGAGAATCCCTTTTTCGTACAAGCTCATAATTTGCTCTGCATCAAGTGTTTCAATGTCTAGCAAAGTCTGTGCGATTAGATCTAATTTATCACGATTTGCCGTAATTAGTTCCTTCGCCTTCGCGTAACATTCCTTGATGATTAATTGAATTTCCTCATCAATTTGGTAAGCAATACTATCGGAATAGTTCCGCTCGCTATGGAAATCACGGCCAAGGAATACTTGCCCTTGTGGTTGACCGAATTGCATTGGTCCAAGTCTTTCACTCATACCATATTCAGTTACCATACGTCTGGCAATGCTTGTTGCTCTTTGGAAATCATTATGAGCACCAGTGCTCGCTTCACCAAAAACAACATCCTCGGATACACGACCACCGAGTAAACCAGTGATTTTGTTTAATAGCTCTTGTTTTGTCATCAAGAAACGATCTTCTTTCGGTAGCATCACTGCATAACCACCAGCTCTACCACGCGGAACGATTGTCACTTTATGAACAATGTCTGCTTCATCAAGCGTCAAACCAATAATCGTGTGACCAGCCTCATGGAAAGCGACAATCTTACGTTCTTTCTCAGAGATAACACGACTTGTTTTGGCAGGTCCCGCTATCACACGATCCGTTGCCTCATCAATATCGCCCATGTCAATCACTTTCTTATTGCGTCTAGCAGCAATTAACGCTGCTTCATTTAATAAGTTTTCTAAGTCAGCACCTGAGAACCCAGGCGTTCTTGTTGAAATCGCTTTCAAATCTACTGTTGAATCAAGTGGTTTATTTCTTGAGTGCACATGAAGGATTGCTTCACGTCCTTTGACATCTGGAACATCGACTAAGATTTGTCTGTCAAAACGACCTGGACGTAGTAATGCCGGATCAAGTACATCAGAACGGTTTGTCGCCGCAATAATGATGACACCTTCATTCTCTCCAAATCCATCCATCTCAACAAGCAGTTGGTTCAAGGTTTGCTCACGCTCATCGTGACCGCCACCAAGTCCAGCACCACGCTGACGACCAACCGCATCAATTTCATCAATGAAAATAATTGCAGGAGAATTCTTCTTCGCTGTTTCAAACAAGTCACGTACACGACTTGCCCCAACACCGACGAACATTTCCACGAAATCAGATCCACTAATGGAGAAGAACGGCACGCCCGCTTCACCAGCAACAGCTCTTGCTAACAATGTTTTACCTGTACCTGGAGGTCCTACTAATAGCACGCCTCTTGGAATACGAGCACCAAGTCCAGAGAATTTGCGTGGATCTTTCAAGAACTCAACAATCTCAACAAGTTCTTGCTTTTCTTCATCTGCACCGGCAACCTCATTAAACGTCACTTTTTTCTTTTCCTGATTAAACTGCTTCGCCTTACTCTTACCAAAGTTCATCACTTTGTTTCCGCCGCCCTGCGACTGATTGAGTAAGAAGAAGAACAAGACAAAAATCAGAATGAATGGTAAGACACCAGTAATTAGCGTCACAAAGAAACCAGGTTCCTCTGCCGGAAGAACTGTCATCTTAACATCTTGCTTTTTCATTAGATCATCTGCACGGTCCATTTGTTCAGACGCAATATAGGTTTGGTATTTCTTTCCGTCCTCTAGTTCCCCAGTGACTTCGTAAACACCACGTTGCACCTGCGTTGTTGCTGTTTTGACTTCATCATCATCCAGATAGGAGAAGAATTTGTCTGTGGAAATTTTTGAAACTTTCCCATTGTTGTTACTTGCTAAACTGACAATTGCAAGAATCACCAGTACAATCAATATGTAAAATATTGCGTTTTGAAAAACACGTTTTTTCATGCCTACCTCCTATGCCAAAATGACACTCTGGGCGTACCGCCACTATTGTTTCGATTTAAATGCCGATTAGATTAAGCCTTGCTTGTCTCATCAACTAATTATAGATGTAAATAATTCAGATATGACTTTTTATCATGATCTAAATTATAAAACCAATGAAGCAGATTTTAACACACTTTCGAGAAAAAAGCATGCCTAATCAAGCACTATTTCAATTTTTTTACTTCTTGCTGATAGATAATTGGCTTTAGGATTCCTACATAAGGAATATTGCGGTATCTTTCGATATAATCTAAGCCATACCCAACGACGAATGCATCAGGAACATTGAAGCAGCAGTAATCTGGGACAATCTCTACTTTTCGTCCAGTCGGCTTATCGAGTAGAGTTACAATCTTCACTGATTTCGCCTTACGATAACGAAGTAGATCCGCCAAATAACTGAGTGTAAGTCCAGTATCTACGATATCTTCAACAATTAATACATCGCGTCCTTCAACAGATGCGTTTAAATCTTTAATAATTTTCACTTCACCTGATGAAACTGTTGAAGTTCCATAGCTAGAAACATCCATAAAGTCGAGTTCCATATGTAAATCCATACGCTTAATCAAATCCATCATGAAAGGCAATGCTCCTTTTAATACGCCTAACACAAGCGGAAATTGATCACCGTAATCTTCTGTAATTTGAGCGGCAACTTCAACAATTCTAGTTTGAATTTCCTCTTCGCTAATCAGAACCTTTTCAATGTCATCATGAATCGTCATCTCTACTCTCTCCTTTGAATGTCGTTATAAACTGAAGTACTAGATATCCCTGTGACGCCTCATCTGACTCACCCATTGGCGCTATCGCAAGTCCCGGTACCCAAATAATTTCTTCATATCCGTTACGCGTTGTCAGAACAACAGGCCAACTTTCTCGGTCATGAACTGCCACTTGATCCTCTAGAAACAGTTTCTTTACCTTCTTGCGACCGCGTAAATTCGGCTGTGCAATTTTGTCCCCATCTTGCTTATTCCTAACAAATAGCGGCAGATATCCTTTTGGGATAATTGCGTTGTTTAACCCTGACTCAAGCGCTAAAGCAGATAAACTTGCCTCGATTGCAGTCCCATTTGGTAAAGCCGTAATACCAGGCACTCCGACATCTTTGAAATAAGCAATCTGATCCGGCTTGTCAAATAAAAAAAACAACTGGTCAAACGATTTTACCGCAATGCACGAATCTGTTATTTGCAATGTCGCAGATGGCTTTTTATTCTCTAAAAGCACGACAATCCCGTCAATATGCTTGTTTGAAAAATGAAAAGGTTTTCTATCTGCCAGATAGTTTAATATTAGAGGAATCACGCGCCTTTGTAAAGGCTTTGGAAACCGAAGAAATACTCTTGTATCTAGTGAAAATCCATCTTCAATTTCTATGATCTTAATTCGTAAAAAAGCCTCTAAAGCTAGTTCCTGTAAGTACTCATCATCCTCCGCACTCCGCTCTTGAAACTGTGAAAAGTGCTCTAACAAACGATCATTTTCCTGTTTTAATAGTGGTAAAATATTATGTCGAAAGCGATTTCTAGTATATGTGCATTTCGCATTACTCTCATCCTCACGCGGAGACAGTCCCAGTTTATCTGCATAGCAACGAATTTCTTCTTTAGAAACCACTAAAAACGGACGCACCAATTCGCCATTAGCAAATGAACGCTTGGGACGGATACCAAGGTTATGTAATCCAGCAGGACCACGTGCTAAGTGCATCAGTATCGTTTCAGCCTGATCGTCCAAGTGATGTCCCAGCACCAAATGCTCAGCCTGAAACGCTTCCATCACTTCTTGATAAAATTGATAGCGTTTCTCTCTTGCAAGATGCTGGCCGTTTTCTTTTGTTTCTGCGATCAATGAAGGCATATCGATTTGTACTTGAGCAAACTTGACACCAAGCGTCTCGCATTGTTCTTTAACAAAAGCGGCATCCTGTAAAGACGTGTCACCACGAAACATATGGTCAACATGTGCAGCAACTAATTGCCACTGTTTTTCCTTTGCCTGTCGATGTAGGAAATACAAAAGAGAGAGCGAATCAACGCCCCCTGATACACCAACAACAATTGTTATACCTGTCGGCAACATTTCTTCTTTTTCAATATAATTAAGTACCTTTGTTTCAAATATGTTCATGTTCAGACTCATTTCTATTCATAAACTTATTAATCACTAATCTATCACTTATTATAGCAGTATTCAATAAAGAACTGGCAAAAAACCTAGATATTGTAACCAAATTAAACGAGAAAAATCAAGAAATAAGTGGAAACCGCCAATCATTTCAAAATCTTATTAAGAAGGACAATCAGTATCTATAAGATTCTGCCTTTACCACACTTCTAGACATATAACTTGAAAATTAGATATACAAGCACTGCAAGAGCAATCAAAAATATTGCCTCAAAATAATTATTGTTTGTATGTATAATCAGCGGGGCTACTGACTTCTTTTTCTTTACTACAATAGGG
>JAVBKE010000035.1:0-3790 GCA_031554185.1 Caryophanales bacterium | reverse complement strand
CAGTAGAAGAAACCGAAGACATCATTGATGTGACACCAGTACGGGTGCCGGAACCTACTGTTGATATTCGCTCTTCAAACACTAAAACTACTCAAGAAACCCAAGAAGCGGAAAAGGAACCAATGCCGGAGACTGAAGCAGTAGCGGTAGAAACACCTGTCCAAAAAGAAACTGTTGCGACAAAAGTGACAACCGAACCAGAACAAAAAATAAAAGCTGAAACAAAACCAGCAAAAGCTACTGTGAAAGAAGAAGCCCCTGCCCCTGTTCAAGATTCCTTAATTGATGATGCAGATTTATCAATGGAATAACTGATTGCATAATCCGGAACAAATAGCCGCCTTTAGGTGGCTTTTTTATTGAAAGAAAATCATGAAATTAACGGCATTTGAAATAAAGAATTTTATAGGCGTTCGTCTCGTATCGGTGAACTTTGACACTCCTATACAACTATTCGCGGGTAAAAACGGCTCAGGCAAAAGCTCTCTGCAAGAAGCGATTAGAATGGCAATGCTCGGCACAAGTGAGCGAGTTATACACAAAAAAGACTATATAAAATTAGTCACTGAAGGGCAAAAAGTGGGCGTGTCTACTGTAGACACAACTCAAGGCTCTGGTGTTATAACTATACCTAAAGGCACACATAACAGTACGCTTGATGTGAATCCAGCTCTGCAATATGTTTTAGACCCTTCGCGTTTTGCTATGTTAGGTGAAAAAGAGCGCCGTGCATTTCTGTTTGGTGTCATGGGTATCAGTATGTCACCAAAGGAAATTGAAAAGCGCCTTCTAGCAAAAGAACTGAATCCAGAAAAAATTGAATTAACTCGGCCTCTACTTCGCGGCGGCTTTGAAGCTGCCCGTCAAGATACAGAGAAAAATGCAACAGCCTCAAAAGGCGCATGGAAAGCAACGACTGGCGAAGCCTATGGAGAGATTAAAGCTGTGGGTTGGGAAGCGCCAATACCAGAAACAAATGTGGATGAAACCACTCTTGAACAAACCCAATCAGCACTAGAACAGGCTGAAAAAACATTGGGCGAAGCACAGCAAAAACTAGGTGTACTCCAAGGCCAAGCAAGCTCTCCTATCAGTGAAGCTCAATTAAAAATATTGACTGAGCAAGCTGGTACCCTAAAAGAGATTGAGGCTAATCTTGAGTTTTACCGCAATGAAGAAAATGAATGGAACAGAGGCATCACAGCATTAGAAGCATCTAAGGGAGAAGCCTGTGAATGCCCTTCTTGCAACGCTTCTCTATTTTTCCATGAAGGCACATTAAAAGTCCGTGATGCAGAGCAGAAAGATGATACAGATAAAGCTGAGGAAATCGCAGGCTACAAAAAGTCCCGTGACCAAACCTCTGGTGCTATTAAACAGCTTGAGGAAAGCCGTTCTAAAGCCTTATTTGCTCAAGAGCAACTGGACCAAATCAGCAAAGAAAAAGATTCCGACTCTAATAAGGAGCAATTAGAACAGGCTGAAAAAGAAGTTAGTACTGCCCTTGCTGCAAAAAAAACAGAGCAAAAAAACTTAGACTTTATCCGTGAATCTTTAAGGGCTGTTGAAGAAGCCCAAAAGAAAACGACTGATGCGGCAAGCCATCATCAAGATGTGGTGGAGTGGACAGCGATTGCAGAAGCTTTATCTCCAAACGGAATACCAGGAGACATATTAGCCGAAGCATTGAAACCATTTAACGAAATTCTCACCGAAAACAGCACCCTTGCCGAATGGGAAAAGGTCACCATTGCTGATGATATGAATTTGCTGTTTGGTGGACGGGTGTATGGTTTGCTCTGTGAGTCTGAAAAATGGCGTGTTGATACTCAAATCGCTCTGGCAATCGCTCAAACATCAGGACTTAATTTAGTCATGCTTGACCGTGTTGATGTTCTGGACCTGCCAAACCGCATTCAATTAGTAAAAATGCTTAATACCTTGGCTCGCAGCAATAAACTAGAATCGGCAATCCTTTGTGGAACCTTTAAAGAAAAACCCAAAGTGCCGCCTGAAATAACAGCCTACTGGCTTGAAAATGGTGAACTCAAATGACCCAACAAAACACACAAGAAAAACCCCGCGTCACAATAACACTTGAGTTTCCTTCTGACTTAATAATCCCAAGCTTCTACGCCAACATGCAAATTCTAGGTGGCAATATTGTGTCTGTGCAATTTGACACGCCAAAAAACACCTCTCCTTTAGACGAAATGCCCAAGGAGCCAGAATGACAGTTAATAAAGCTATTCTTGTTGGTAACTTGGGGCGGGATCCAGAGGTGCGATACCTGAACAATGGTGATGCAATGGCTAACTTCTCAATCGCCACCAGTGAATCGTGGAAAGATAGTAACGGTGAACGTGTCACTAGAACAGAGTGGCACAACATCGTGATTTATAAAAAGCTGGCTGAGATTGCTGGTCAATATTTAAAAAAAGGCAGTTCCGTGTATTTAGAAGGTCGTATCCAAAGCAGGAAATACACAGGGAAAGATGGTACTGAGCATACTGCTTACGAAATTATTGTCAGTGAAATGAAAATGATGGGCGGGAAAATGGAGAATCAGCAACAGGAATACTCGCCACCTCCACCAAAAACGCCGCCAAAACCTGTAACACCAAGGCAGCAAGCGGCTCCATCTATTGACGATTTGGATGACGACATACCTTTTAATTAGGGGGATAAAACTTAAATAGCTAAGAAATTAGTGTTTTATCCCCATAGTAAACCTCGTAAATTTTAATAAAGGAACCATGATGAAAGTATTTGAACAAATTGAAAACCCACGCGATATTCGAAAAAAACTAGGCTTGAATCAACAAGATTTTTGGAGTCAGATCGGTGTTACTCAATCAGGTGGCTCTCGCTACGAATCCGGTCGCCGTATGCCTAAGCCAGTACTTGAACTATTGCGCTTGGTCCACATTGAACGACTGGATTTAGCCAAGGTAAACCGCCTAGATATGGAGATTGCCTCCTTACTAAAGAAACAGGATCCAGAGTTATACAAGTCTCTAAAAAAGCAGACAAAAAAATAGCCTTCACTCAATGTAAAGACCTTAAACAGGCTCACTTTTAGTGGGCCTTTTCTATTAGGAAAAATAATGCCAAACCACATAACCAATAAACTATATGTAACTGATTCAGGGCCGAACACTAAACAGGAAATCATTAAATCTTGCTTGGATAAAAAAGGATACTTTGATTTTGATGAGATTGTTCCTACTGGTAAGCTTTTCAACGGCTTTCAGCCACATAGCGGGATCATTGATCGTGCGAAATGTGCAATGGGAATTGATAATTTTGGTAACACCTCTTCTAAACCAATAAAAAATAGCTTTTTTGAACATGACAACCTTTCTGAAGAACAAAAAAAAGAAAAGATTGTTCAGGAAATAAATGATGTTATCAAAGCCATTGAACTCTATCGAGACACTGGATATTTCTACTGGTATGAAGCCAATAATGATTTATGGGGGACCAAATGGAATGCTTATGAGCAGCCCAAGGAAGGATACACAGGAAGCGAAGAGTTTATCCAATTTGATACCGCTTGGTGTACTCCTGAGCCTATTTTTAAGGCTCTGAGTCTCAAATATCCTGATGATACATTTAAAGTGATTTTTGCAGATGAAGACATGGGTTATAACTGTGGGACATTTGACCTAAAAAATGGGGAAATTATTAAAGCAAATTTAGCTCCACCGGCACATGGTCGTAGTGAAGAAGATGAAGAAAAATGGCTTAGATTTGCATGTGAAGTTAAAGGTCGAAACTATGAAGAATA
>JAVBKE010000175.1:0-2731 GCA_031554185.1 Caryophanales bacterium | reverse complement strand
GCTGGATATCATCCGGAGCGAATAACCGAGAGAGTCAGATCATGAGCGAGTGCACCATTATTCACCGGAAACGCCGGGTGGCAGTGATACATGAAAATCAGTCAGAGCCTCAGCCTGTGCGCAAGACTGATCACCACGAGCTGTCCCTGCACCCTGAACGGCCAGCAGCAGGAGCGGTGGCGACAGAAGCCCCGGCAGAAAAAAACCGTCATGCCCGGAAGGAAAAGCAAAGGCGAGTAAAAGTCCGGCGACGGGCAGCGCGTCTGCAGCTGCTGCATGACCACTGGCCTGAGTTGTTTGCGGTCACCCGGCCACTGCAGGTGGGCATCAGGAACGCACTGGCTCTGGATGCGCAGCAGCGCGGGCTGGAGGTCAGTGCCAATGATATTGGCCTGGGACTGCGCGAATGGGTCCGCCGGCGGGTGTACCTGAAAGCGCTGGTTTATGGCGACGGGCGTTATGACATCCGGGGCGAACAGGCGGAGCCACTCAGTGAAGAGCACCGCCAGATTTCCAGGGAGACGCTGGCCAGGCTGGACGAGGCATGGCAAAAAGCCAACTTCGCGAACCTTCTGGCTCTTCCGTACAGGACTGCTCAGGGGCTTCATGAGTGACAGTCTGCCGTTATGTCAATTGTATATCTTCAGTCATGAGGGAGTCTGACGCTGGTTGGTCTCCCTGCGGTTGACTTTTTTCGGGCCGCGCCGGTGAACACCCGCTAACCGACAGGGTTTGCAGGGTGAGTGCTGCAGATTTCAGATACTGGGTCAGTTGTGTTTCTGCATCGCTCAGGCTTTCTGTGGTCTGCTCTCTGGCCCGACGTTTGATGGTATCCCGGACAAAATCCTTCACCTCTTCAATTCGGTTGTCGACTTTCTCCTGCTGCTCTTCAGACAGGCTGTGATAGCTGTCTCTTAAGGCTGCCTGAAAATTATCTACCCGCTGTTTCAGTTTGCTGCCGGGTTCGTTCCGGCTCAATGCGCCGTCTGAAGACAGGTTATCGGCCAGTCTGCCTACAACATTTTTCATGCCATATATCACGGCTAATTTCATTGATGTTCTTCCTGTTGCTGAGAAGCTCCGGTGAGCTCCCATTCCACTTTCCGGTTCTGGTATTCCGGCATCACTTGTCCTCTGGAAACACCCACCACCACCTGATAAGTCCGGTTCTGCCAGAGGCCCGTTTGCGGGCATAGCTGGCCGGATGAGGCTGACGAACCGGGTGGCTGGGAGTGTGAATACAGGGAAAAGTCAAATGCTGAAAAACGGCAACCGTTAACAGGTGTAATCATGTGGCTTCCTCACAGAAAGTCGCGATAAATTGAAAGTGAACAGACAGTTAAGGTGACTCGCCAGGGTGATGCTTGACAAAAAATGCAGTCGGAGGCATTTCCGGTAGAGGCGTATCACAATTCTGGCATTTACCGCTTACTAAGTGAGATTTTGGTTTTCGAATTTTTCAGGGCTGAGACCACCACAGCGAAGCCCTGCTTTATAAAGCTCAAAGAAGGGCTTTGTTGAATTAATCGGATTTAGATAAAAGCGTCTCCCGTCACTAACCTACTCAGGCAATCCGCACACTTTCTGGCATCCCTGCACGCGTCATTTTGTTTAAGGCACGGATCATGTCCATAACCTCATGAGTACCGGCATCCAACGCCAGGTGAAGCTTCCGCCTGACCCGGCGCTTTTCCTGACCATGTTTTTTCACCTTCCACTCCCCTTCACCGAAGACTTTTAATCCGGTGGAGTCGATAACCAGATGGGCAATTTCGCCGCGCGTGGGGGGGCTAAACGGGATGTTGACTTTTAAGTATCTCAAAATCAGCATAGCCATACTCAAACACATGCTGGGGTTTTATGCCGAAGCTGCTGAAATTTCCGTGACGCTTAATTTTGGCCGCTATCACAGCTACCCGGTCACTACCCCAATAAATGAGGGGTGAGTCGGAGTTATGATGAAGTTGCTGATGTAAACTTACTGAGTTGTTACTGAAATCACTCTCCATAAACAGACCTAAAGGATAATAAAGATGAAGAAAATTATATTAGCTGTTTTCGCATGTACCCTTACGTTCAGTTCTTTTGCGGCAGAACTGATGCTGAAAAAGGATTTTGAAAAGGTAAAGGACCAGTACGAAAAAGTTGGAAGTGTGTCCACCTCTGGCGAAACCAGCACTGCGGATGCAAAAGCTGAGTTATCCAAAAAAGCCGATGAGAAAGGTGGTGATATTTATGTGTTGACCGCCGGTAACACCAATAATAAAGTTCACGGCAATGCAAACGTTTACAAGAAAAAGTAGTACTAGTTTCGGCCGACCCCCCATGGATTTTAATGACGGTCTGGACCGGCTGCTTGCTGAACATTGTAGCCAGTGAATGATATCGGGTGCATTGTTCATGGTTAGGAAATTCAATTGCTTCTTCAGATAGTGCCTGACCATGAACGCATACTCGATCACCGTTTTCTGAGAAAAGAAGGCTCCGTCTGGTATGCCGATTTTGCCGCCAGCCCATTCCCTGATGAAGGGGTCTGTCGCATTAAGGCGTTAACGGGTAACATTCTGTTTTTTTGTGATGTTGCCTGACCGTAAGCGGCTCATCTAGACCGTCTGTTCGGGAGCCTCCGGTTCGGGAAAAATAGTGTCCATCATTTTTTTAATGGACACTATCCTGTGAAACGCCGGACATGGTTAATCGACGCACTGCGATTACATTTTGATGAGCATCT
>JAVBKE010000168.1:0-27491 GCA_031554185.1 Caryophanales bacterium | reverse complement strand
TCAAAAAGAAGAGAATCACGAGAGAAAACATTACTTGCATTGTTCCAATATCATCTAGGGAAGAATGATTTAGAGACAACTTATCTGTATATGAACGAATTAGAAAAAAAGGATACGTTTTTTCACATCCTCATTGAGGGAATTATTACACATCAATCAGAAATTGATGAGGTTATAAAAGAGAACGCTGAAAAGTGGTCTCCAGAGCGATTTGGTAATGTTGAGAAAAACGTGATTCGGATGGCTGTGTATGAGTTGCTTTATCAAAAAGAGACACCAGCAAAGGTTGTTCTCAATGAGGCAATTGAAATCGTTAAGAAATATAGTGATGAAAAGTCGGCGAAATTTGTAAACTCTATTTTACAAAAAATCGTCAATTCAATTTCAGGAGTGGTTGAATGACTGGAAAGTTGATTGATGGAAAGCGGATTGCCAGTGAGCAGAGAGAGAAGCTTCGGCTAGAAGTGGCAAACTTAAAGCGTAACGGTGTTGAGCCATGCCTCGCTGTAATCATTGTCGGTGATGATCCTGCATCGCATATTTATGTCAATTCAAAGGTACGTACTTGCGGAGATTTAGGGATTATTTCAAAGCGGATTTCTTTTGACATCAATGTGAGTGAAGAAGTGTTACTAGAGCAAATTATTCAATTGAATGAAGATAAAGCGGTTCATGGTATTCTAGTACAATTACCATTGCCGAATCATATTGATAAATTTAAGGTAATTGAGACAATCTCGCCAAGTAAGGATGTCGATGGTTTTCACCCAATTAATATTGGCCGAATGTTGACTGATCAAGACACATTCTTATCATGTACGCCCTATGGGATTATTAAAATGTTGCAAAGCGAAAAGATCGACATCGCTGGAAAGCATGCTGTTGTGATTGGAAGAAGTAATATTGTCGGCAAGCCGCTTGGACAGTTGCTGCTGAGTGAGAATGCAACTGTGACTTATGCCCATTCTTTTACAACGAATTTATCTGAATTAACGAGACAGGCAGATATTCTCATCGCTGCAGTCGGAATTGCTAAAATGATCAAAGCAAACGACGTTAAACCAGGTGCTGTTGTCATCGATGTTGGTATGAATCGTATTGCTGAGCAAAGACTTTGTGGCGATGTTGATTTTGATGAAGTCAGACATGTTGCATCGTATATCACGCCTGTTCCAGGTGGTGTTGGTCCGATGACAATTACGATGTTAATGTTCAATACAGTAAAAGCAGCCAAACGAATTCACTCGTTATAGGCTTATCGTTTTTTGAATCATCATTTGAAGGCGAAGAGGAGGTTTAAATTGGAGCCACAACAATACCTAACAGTCGCAACTGTTAATAAATATATTAAGCGCAAATTTGACGTTGATCCTCACTTGGAAAATATTTTTGTTAAAGGCGAGATTTCCAACTTTAAACGTCATTCAAGTGGGCATGTCTATTTGACGCTGAAAGATGATAAAGCAGTCATAAGTGCCGTCATGTTCCGTCAAGATTTTTCTCGTGTACAATTTGCTGTAGAAAATGGCATGAAAGTGCTGGTTTCAGGAAATATCACAGTATATGAGACAGCAGGAACGATTCAATTTTATCTAAAAAAAATGCAGTTGGATGGTGCTGGTGATCTATTTGTCGCCTTTCAGCAGTTAAAGGAGCGACTTGGCAAAGAGGGATTATTTGAAGCAAGGCATAAACAGGCGTTGCCAAGTTATCCAAGTAAAATCGTTGTCATCACCTCTCCAACGGGTGCAGCGATTCGTGACATGGTCATGACAATTAAACGGCGGTTTCCCATTGCCCATATTGTGGTGATTCCAGCACTAGTGCAAGGAAAACAATCGGTTGATTCAATTGTCAGCGCCATACTGAAGGCAAATCAAATTGCAGATGCATCAGTTGTTATTCTAGGCCGTGGCGGTGGCTCAATTGAAGACCTTTGGTCGTTCAATGAGGAGAAGGTGGCACGGGCAATCTTTGCTTCTAGGCTTCCGATTATTTCTGCTGTCGGGCATGAAACTGATGTGACAATATCAGATTTTGTCGCAGATGTACGAGCAGCGACACCAACGGGTGCAGCTGAACTTGCAACGCCACAAATTTTAGAACTATCACACCGCTTAAGTAGTATGAACGGTCGAATTTTGAAAGTTGCACAACATATGTTTCAAACGAAACGTGCCCGATTAGAGGCGATTGAAAAGTCATATGCATTTCGTTCTCCCGGTCTTCTGGCTCAAGAGAAGCGCAGGCAATTGGATCATCTTGCTGAGCGATTATTAGATAGTACGAACGAGGTCGTTGTCAACAAGAGAAGGCAACAAGAGTGGATGGCTAATGAATTGTTTCATCGCAGTCCAACTGGCCAGATCGGCCAGTATAGAACACAGCTTGCTGAGCTGGCAAAGACGCTTGAAACTTGCGCAAGGGCTACTGTCGGACAAGCTCGGCAACGGTTTATCAATCAGTATTCTGTACTTAGTGCTGTTGATCCACTAAAAATTATGACCAGAGGCTACTCAGCGGTTTACAGTAGTGAAAAAAAACCAATTAAGAGTATCAAAGCAGTAAAAGTAGATGAAAAACTGTCAATAAAAGTAACAGATGGTTATATAGATTGTCAGGTAAAAGCAACAAGGAGTGAAAAACATGGCTAAAAAAGAAGAGGCACTGACATTTGAGCAATCAATGGAGAAACTTGAGACAATTGTACGTCGTTTGGAAGAGGGAAAAGTAGACCTAGATGAAGCGATTAACCTTTATAAAGAGGGTCTAGAATTGTCAAAATGGTGTAACGAAAAGCTAAATAAAGCAGAAGAACAAATTACCACGATCATGACAGACGAAGGTGAAAAACCGTATTCCGTTGAAGGTGAGGCCTAAATATGGCAAAGATTGGCACCTTTTTTACCGAGAACCTCAACCGATTTGAGCGTTTTTTGCTTACTTCAGTAGAGAATACCGAAACGGCTGAATCATTACAAAAAGCGATGCTATACTCGTTAGATGCTGGTGGCAAACGAATTCGTCCAATGCTTGTTCTGGCAACCATTGAATCATTTGGTCAGAATCCGCAGCTCGGACTTAGTGCGGCAGCTGCTGTCGAGATGATTCATACATACTCGCTTATTCATGATGATTTACCCTGTATGGATGATGACGATTTACGACGGGGAAAGCCGACCAATCACAAAATATTTGGTGATGCGTTAGCAACGTTAGCTGGTGATGCAATGCAACCAGCGGCTTTTCACATACTTGCACTTGAAGCGCAGTATACTAATACTCAGAGAGTACATCTCGTTGCAGAACTTGCAACTGCTGCTGGAATGTTAGGAATGGTACGTGGTCAGGTTGAAGATATTGCAGCAGAGCACCGAGCGATCACGATAGAGCAATTGGAACAAATTCATTTTTACAAAACAGCAAAGTTAATTGAGTACAGCCTCGTTGCTGGGGCGATTTTAGCAAATGCGTCAGATCGAGATATTCACTATCTGAAGGTGTTTGCCAAGCACATAGGTATTGCATTTCAAATTCAAGATGATATTCTTGATATTGAGGGTGATGAAAATGTCATTGGTAAGCCCGTAGGAAGCGATGTAGATAATTCGAAAAGCACTTATCCGGCGATTCTCGGATTAGCTGGAGCAAAAGCACATCTCGCATCGCACGACGAGGCAGCAAGGCAAGCACTCACACAGGTTGCCTGTGATCATAGTTTATTAATCGAATTTCTTGAGATGGTTGTGACAAGGGTCAAGTAACTAGGATTGAACAAAAAACATTTGGAGCGAGATAATTTGGATCTTTTATCGATTAAGAACCCCACATTTCTTAAAAATTTACATGAAGACGAATTAGTGGATTTAGCCGCGGATATTCGTCAGTTTTTAATAGAGAAGTGTGCAATAACTGGTGGACATATTGGACCGAATTTGGGTGTTGTCGAACTAACAATAGCATTGCATAAAGAATTTAACAGCCCTGAAGACAAGTTTCTTTGGGATGTGGGGCATCAAGCCTATGTGCATAAGATTCTAACGGGTCGTGCTGGTGATTTTGAAACATTAAGACAATTCAAAGGGCTTTGTGGTTTTCCAAAACGGATTGAAAGTGAACATGATGTTTGGGAAACAGGGCATAGTTCGACTTCTATATCGGCAGCGGCAGGTATGGCGATTGCCCGTGATTTGAATGAAGCTGAGTATCATGTTGTGCCAATTATCGGTGATGGCGCTTTGTCCGGTGGGATGGCTTTGGAGGCATTAAACCATATTGGGCATGAGAAACGTAAGGTCATCGTGATTTTGAATGACAACGAAATGTCAATTGCGCCCAATGTCGGAGCGCTTCACTCTGTACTAGGCAGGCTGCGTGCCGCTCGTAAATATAAGAGCATGAAAAAAGATATTGAAACAGTGATTAATTCTGTGCCGAAGGTTGGGAAAGATTTAGCGGCCATTGCTGAACGATTAAAGGGTAGTTTTAAATATGCGCTAGTTCCAGGTATGTTTTTCGAGGAACTAGGATTTACTTACCTTGGTTTAGTTGATGGGCATGACTTCGAACAACTGAGTGAGAATTTAAAATATGCGAAGAAAATCGATGGACCTGTCATTCTTCATGTTGTCACAAAAAAAGGGAAGGGCTTTAAGCCAGCTGAAACCGATAAAGTCGGAACTTGGCATGGCATTGGACCTTATAAAGTGGAAACAGGAGAAGTAATAAAGTCAACGAAACAAGCTGCGCCTGCTTGGAGTACAGTGATGAGCGAAACTGTGCGTAAAATGGCGCGGGACGATCAGCGAATCGTCGCTATTACACCAGCAATGCCAGTTGGTTCTAAGCTGGAAGGGTTTCGTTCTGAATTTCCAGATCGGATGATTGATGTCGGGATTGCAGAACAACATGCGACGACGATGGCCGCTGGACTGGCCGCTGTTGGGATGAAACCATATTTAGCGATCTATTCAACTTTCTTACAACGAGCTTACGATCAGGTATTGCATGATGTTGCCAGACAAAAATTAAATGTTGTTTTTGGTATCGATCGATCTGGTTTAGTTGGTGATGATGGTGAGACTCACCAAGGTGTGTTTGATATCTCGTTTCTACGTCATATGCCGAATATGACACTGATGATGCCGAAAGACGAAAATGAAGGGCAGCATATGATCTACTCTGCTTTTAATTATCAGGTCGGTCCTGTTGGTGTTCGCTATCCTCGCGGAAATGGTTTAGGTGTCCCGATGGACGACCAACTGCAGCTGATTCCATATGGCACGTGGGAAGAGCTTCATCCGGGTAATGATTTGGTTGTTTTGACATTTGGTACGACGATTCCTATGGCATTAGAAGCAGCAAAACAATTAAAGAAACAGCGGATTTCTGTTCGTGTTGTCAATGCACGCTTTATAAAGCCATTGGACGAGGTAATGTTAGAGGCAATTTTTGCTACCAATACGCCGATTCTGACTGTGGAGGAAGCGATGCTTCAAGGTGGTTTTGGCAGTGCTGTATTAGAGTATGCTAATACAAATGATCATGGGCAGCATTTGATTAAGTGCATGGGAATTCCAGATGAATTTGTCGAGCATGGAGCTGTTCAGTTATTGATGGAAGATTTAGGATTAACAGTTGAAGGAATCGTTAATGAAGTGAAGGCGATGCGCCCACAAACATTGCAAAAAGGGTAATTTTATGAAAAAACTTCGCGCAGATCAACTTTTATATGAAAGAGGCTTGTCTGAATCAGTAGAGAAGGCCAAGCGTGACATTATGGCAGGCATTGTTTATGCGAATGAGGTGCGGATTGACACGCCTGGTGAACTAGTCCCGCTCGATAAGGTGGTCACTGTCAAACGCAAGCGCACGCACTATGTCTCACGTGGTGGCTACAAGCTGGAGAAGGCGCTGACATTCTTTGAGATTGATGTAAAAGGTAAAATACTCCTAGATATCGGTGCCTCAACGGGTGGCTTCACTGATTGTGCCTTGCAGAAAGGCGCAACTCAATCCTATGCAGTCGATGTTGGGACAAATCAATTAGCCTGGAAAATTCGGAGCGATGACCGCGTGATTGCGATGGAAAAAATGAATTTTCGAACGGCAACAGCGAGCGATTTTATCCATGGGAAACCAACGATTGCAACAATCGATGTTTCGTTTATTTCGCTAGCTTTGATTTTGCCACCGCTAACGGCTATTCTTATGCCTGGTGGTGATTGTATCTGTCTTGTTAAACCCCAATTCGAGGCAGAAAGGGATCAGGTGGGCGAGAGGGGGATTGTGCGTGATAAGGAAACGCATATAAGCGTGCTAGAGGAAGTACGATCCTTTTCCCTCTCGCTAGGGTTTGACTTCATCGGTGCTACACATAGCCCAATTACTGGCGGGGAAGGGAATATTGAATTTCTATTCCATCTTGTTTGGAATGGTGAGAATCAGATTGGCATAGATTCCAGCACCGATTCTCTGGAAGAAATTGTAGACTTAGCACATACTGAGTTACTCGGAACCAAATAAACCTTTTCTCTGTAGCCTTCTAAGGGGCTACCTTCAAGGAATCTTCGCTTTTTCACTCCTTTTCCTCTTCGGCTTCTAACACCATAAGAACGAGCTGATAAGCCCATCAGCTCCACCGCTGTAAATGCCATCGTTTTTCGTATTTCCTATCTAAAAGAAAATTAGCTTCAACGATACCTGTACATAAAACGCTCTTTGAGATACTATGAAAGGTATAGAACATGACTTAGGAAGTGAAACAATGCTATTAGAACTTTCAATCAAAAACTTTGCGATCATTCAAAAACAGCAAATTTCTTTCCATCCTGGATTGACCGTATTAACTGGGGAAACTGGTGCCGGAAAATCAATTCTAATTGATGCGATTGCGATTCTCCTTGGGGGCCGCGGTAGTGCAGATTTGATTCGTTACGGCGAAGAAAAGGCTGAAATCGAAGGATTATTCCAGTTTGACAGCGAAGACCACCCAGCGCTTACTAAGGTGAAGGAATTGGATATTGAGACAGAAGAGAATTCAGTGATTTTTCGCAGAGTACTCACGCGTAGCGGCAAGAGTACATGTTATCTAAATGGGCGCATGGTGAAAATATCCACACTAAAGGAAGTGGGGATTAAGACAATTGATATCCACGGACAACATGAACATCAAGAACTAATGGATGCCAGTATTCATCTTGGTTTATTGGATAAGTACGGTGCTAATAAAATAGCGAAACCACGGCAAAGATATCAAGAAATTTATCATGAATTCACTGAAGTGAGTCGTGAGTTAAAGAAATATACAATTGATGATCAAATGCTCGCACAGAAGCTGGATTTGTTGCGATTTCAGAAAGATGAAATTTCAAAAGCATCACTAATTGTTGGTGAAGAAGAGGCTTTACAAGAAGAAAAAGCCAAGCTCAATAACTTTGAAAAAATACAAGGAAAATTGCAAAGTATTTATTCAGCGTTATCTGATGAACGAGCTGGCATTGAATTAATTGGTTCAGCGAAATCGGACATGGAAGCAATTTCACATTATGATGAGCAATATCAATCTCAAAGTGAATCGTTGGCGAACGCATACTACATCTTAGAAGATATTTCGTTAACCATTAGCAGTACCTTAGATGATTTTGAATTTGACGAAGCTAGGCTTGGTGAAGTTGAATCCAGACTCGATGTAATCAATTCTTTAAAACGCAAATATGGCGATACAATTGAGGGAATTCTTGCTTTCCGCAAAAAAGTCAGCCAAGAGTTATCTCAGTTTGAAAATCGTGAAAGTAGGCAGGAAGAACTAACTGCAAAGCATAGTGCATTAAAAGCATCATTGGTTAGCCAAGCAGGAAAGTTGACTGTGATTCGCCATGAGTTAGCGAAGCAACTCGCAAAAGAAATTCAGCGTCAATTGAAAGATCTTTATATGGAAAAAGCGCAGTTTGCAGTACATCTTGGAAGCTCAGAGCCAAATGAATTTGGTGTTGATGTCGCAGAATTCTTTATTGCAGCAAACCCAGGCGAGCCACTGAAGCCGTTAACCAAGACAGCTTCTGGAGGTGAATTATCTCGAATTATGCTCGCGATTAAGACGATCTTCTCAAGTCACCAAGGAACGACGTCGATCATTTTTGACGAAATTGATACAGGTGTTAGCGGACGAGTCGCGCAATCAATTGCCGAAAAAATTTATCAAATTTCGATTGATTCACAAGTATTTTGCATTTCTCATTTGCCACATGTGGCATCAATGGCAGACACACATTTATTGATTGCCAAAGAGCAAAAACAATCAACAACATCAACATCAGTACGGGTTTTAGAAGAAGCTGAGCGGATTATTGAAATTGGGCGTATGATTTCTGGTAAGGATACAAACACTTATACTGAAGCGCATGTTAAAGAAATGTTCTTGCAGGCAGAAAGCACGAAAGAGCGCCTTTTAGCAAATTAAAAAAATCATTTATTGATTTCACATAGCTGTCAACAACAAAACGAATTGGGAAATGAAAATTTTTCCATTGATATTACCTATTATCGGGTGATTCCTCACGTTTTTGCTGTTGTCAGCTATTTTACTTTATTTTTCAGTTATAAATTACTTCCTTCTCGGCAAAATTAGTGATGTAGCCAGTGAACTATTTTAGAACATCGGGTTATGGAAGTGATTAGTCTTTTGAAGAAATTTGATGAGCATAAAGTGATTTTATGTACCTTGGGAGGGTGCTCGAATCCTTTTTGCCCGTGCTAGTAGTTTGAGGTAGGCTGGGCTATTTATCTTAAAAAAATGGATGAAACAAGAAAGCGAATGCACTTTGTATTTTTGACAGCGATATGACGGCTAAGGTTGATGTTGGTGACAAAAACACCACCATGCTTAGGCATTTCCAAACTGTCAGCTTTTGGTCTTGTACAGCAGGTTTTAAAAACTGGGTTTAAGTTATGGTACCTAGTTAAAAGGAGGAGGAAAATGAGTAAGGAAGTTATTAAACGTATAATTGGATCCACACTCCTCGCATTATTAATTTTAATCGGTACTAGTCAAGATTTTATACGCTATATGAAAATCCCTACAAGTGTTGTCGTATTTAAAGGTGATCATGTTGATATTCCAACGAATCAGCTACTTGATTCAACGGTAAAAGATAGTGAATCTGTTGCGGCTTTTCAGACAAATGATAAGAGTTTAAATATTACTGGTGAATCAGTAGGACAATCAGAGGTTGTTTTCAATCTTGCCGGAATCCCTGTAAAGAAAACTAGCGTTAGAGTATTAAAAGAATTCAGAGTTGTCCCAGGTGGGCAGTCAATCGGGGTTCAGCTCAATACGTTAGGCGTATTAGTTGTCGGTTATCACAAAATTAAAGGCGCTGCTGGAGAACGTTCTCCAGGAGAAGAAGCTGGCATTCTAATTGGTGATATTATTTCAGAAATCAATGGCACGACAGTCACCAATATGAACAGTATTTCTGACATTTTGCAAAAAGTAAACAGTGAAAGTGTCGATGTCAAGATTATTCGCGATAAAAAAGAACAGATCGTTAAGCTGAAGCCTGAGAAGGATGTAGATGATCAAACATATAAAATTGGGCTATATATTCGGGATTCTGCAGCTGGGATTGGTACATTAACGTTTCTCGACCCTGTATCCATGAAATATGGCGCTCTAGGCCATGTCATATCTGATGCTGATACGAAGACGCCCATCGTGGTCAGAGATGGCACAATTTATCGTTCGACAATCACTTCGATTGATAAAGGTGAAAACGGAACACCAGGTGAAAAATTAGCGCATTTTGCATCGGATGGCGAAGAAATTGGCACGATCGTTTCCAATACACCATTTGGGATATTTGGTAAGATGACTGCATCGCTGGAAAGTAATCATTATGACGGAAGCTTACCAATCGCGTTATCATCGGAAGTGAAAAAGGGACCAGCGGAAATCTTAACAGTGATTGACGGTAAAAAAGTTGAAAAATTCTCTGTCGAAGTAGTCAGTTCAGTCTCGCAGAAGTTTCCAGCAACTAAAGGACTAATTATTAAAATTACAGACCCTCGTTTGCTTGATAAAACAGGTGGTATTGTTCAAGGTATGAGCGGCAGTCCAATCATTCAAAATGGAAAATTGATTGGCGCAGTTACACATGTTTTCGTCAATGATCCTACCTCTGGTTATGGGGTTCATATCGAGTGGATGCTTCAAGAAGCGGGCATTAATATTTACGAATCTGATCAAAAAGCTGGCTAAATTTTTAAAAGAATCTCCGCGTAAAAACGGAGATTCTTTTCATTGTGTAGGCGATTTATTTGACAATCTACTGCCCTATTCGTAATAATGTGGGTAAAGTTGTTAAAATTGCAATAATAACCGTTCGAAAAATTCGTCAATTTTTGGGGGAAATAACGTGGATAAAATTAAAGTATGTATGATTGATGATAACAGAGAACTCATTATGTTGTTACAAGAGTATGTCAATATGCAAGCAGATATGGAAGTCGTGAGCATTGCCAATAATGGTGTAGAGGGGTTGAAATTCCTTGAAGAAGCCGATGTAGATGTCGTGTTACTGGACATCATTATGCCTCATATGGACGGCATTGCGGTTCTTCGAAAGCTTCGGGAGATCAAAGGGAACGACATGCCGAAAGTGATTATGCTAACTGGTTTTGGGCAAGAGGATGTGATGAAAAAGGCTGTTAATCTTGGCGCATCCTACTTTATCATGAAGCCATTTGATATGGAGCATCTGATTGAGCAAATCCGTGCAACACAAGAAGTGGGCACAAGTCCAGAAATGACATTTAAGCCATTTCCAGCAACGAGCTCTGCCACTCCGGCAGCACCAACTTCGAAAGATCTAGATATCCTAATCACAAAGGTAATCCATGAAGTCGGGGTTCCAGCTCACATCAAAGGGTATGTGTATCTACGTGAAGCAATCACTGTGGTTTATAACAATATTGAGATTTTAGGATCGATCACGAAAGTACTCTACCCACAAATTGCTGTTAAATATAAAACAACACCAAGTCGTGTAGAAAGGGCGATTCGTCATGCGATTGAAGTCGCTTGGAATCGTGGGAATGTGGATTCATTGACGAAAATGTTTGGCTATACGATCAGCATGAGTAAGGCGAAACCGACAAATAGCGAGTTTATTGCAATGATTGCGGATAAGCTGCGCTTAGAGCACCGAGTTGGCTAGAAGCTGAGGGATATCAGCATCTCTAATATAAATCTGAAAGCAGAAGCCTAAATCTTGTTTAAAATAGTAGAGACCGTTCATTTATTGGTGTGCGAAAATGACCAATATTGGCGGTTTTTTTTCTGCAAAGAATTAGAAGTCAAAATGCGCTTTATTCACGTGGAGCGGTAAATATTGAGGAGATGAACTAGTTGTTATATAGTGAAGAGTGTGAGGCATTTTAGAAAATGAAATAATCATGGCATTGGTTTGAAACAGCATTTAGTTTTGAACATTACGAAATTTAATAAAGAAATTGCAGACAGCGTCATCTGAAAATTATCTAAAAAGAATTATGGTTATTTCTCATATGAAACACTGCATAAGTTAACAATAGAGTTTATTACAGAGGATGAATTTACAAGGAGAAAAGGATGATGACGCAAATTTTTGCGCACCGAGGTTACTCCGCAAAATACCCGGAGAACTCAATGCTTGCTTTCCAGAAAGCACTTGAAGCAGGTGCTGATGGTATTGAATTTGATGTCCATCTAAGTAAAGATGGTGAACTAGTCATTATTCATGATGAGACAATCAATCGCACAACAAACAACCGTGGACGAGTTCATGACTTTACCGTTGCTGAACTAAAAACGATGCACAGAAAACGCTCCCCCTTTCAGCGGAATAAAGAGCCAATTCCGACACTTAGGGAGCTACTTGATTGGCATAAGGGAAAAGATTTATTGTTAAACATTGAGCTGAAAACAGATCAGTACTGGTACAGTGAAATCGAAGAAAAGGTACTGACTCTTATTCATCAATATCGGCTCATCGATCGCGTTATTATTTCATCTTTTAACCATGATTCAATTGCTAAGGTGTATGAATTAGATAGCGATGTAGAAATAGCACCATTATTTAATGAGCGATTGTATGAGCCATGGAAATATGCAAGGTTACTCGGAGCTACTGGGATTCACCCACGTCATAATCTTGTGACAAGTGATCTAATTGAAAGCGCTCAATCAGATGGGATCGCAGTACGGCCTTACACTGTCAATCGTAAGCACTTGTTGCAGTTTCTTTATCAACATGATTGTGCAGCTGTTATTACGAATGAAGTTGAGCTGGCATTACAATTAAGAAATCATGTACAAAGGGAAGGTCAGATGAGGTAAGGGACTAAATGATGTGCTGTCAGAAATCGTTTGTTGATGCAATAATGAAGAAGTCGACTAAACAATATTTGCTTAGTCGACTTTCTATGGTTTAAATGTGCAAAATTGTTCTAGAAGGGTTAGTGTCTTCGAAAGCGGTTGGCTACTTTATTGCGTTTTTGATCCCGGTGGAAAATAAAACCACCAACAAATAATATGCCAGTAATAGCGAAAACTAAACCAACCAAGAACTGAAAGATGATTGAATGAACTGGTGTATGGTAAATGGCGAAAATAGCATCGCGCATCCAAGTAAAACCAATGACAGCAATGATTCCTGGGATTGTTACAATTACTAAAGCAATCAGTCTCGTCACATAAATTCCCCATTTATTTTTAGTTATGTTACAATGCCGTGTAATTTAGATAAAGGGAGGTAACACCCTTTTAAAAGAATCTGTCGAATTTGGAACGCTAATCAAAATTATTGTCAATTTATGTAGCACATTGTATACTGTAACTTAACGAAGAAAGCAGTTTTTTATTAAATTAGCATTTTTTTTGATTAAATGCGAACTTTCTGCCTGTTTTCTTACATAAAAGAAATTCGAGTAGTGAGAGGGGAAACAATAATGGAAATTTTTAAGTACTTAGGGAAGTATGATTACGAACAGGTCGTCATCTGTAACGATTCAAGTTCGGGTTTAAAAGCGATTATTGCCATTCACGACACTACATTAGGACCAGCGCTTGGTGGTACAAGAATGTGGACTTACGACAATGAAGATTTAGCAATAGAGGATGCCTTACGACTAGCTAGAGGGATGACATACAAAAATGCAGCTGCCGGATTGAATTTAGGCGGCGGTAAGACAGTGATTATTGGTGATCCAAAGAAAGATAAAAATCCAGAAATGTTTCGTGCTTTCGGTCGTTATGTCCAAGGACTGAATGGGCGTTATATCACGGCTGAAGACGTTGGAACAACAGTTGAAGATATGGATATTATTCATGAAGAAACAAACTATGTTACAGGGATCTCGCCAGCATTTGGTGGTGCATCTGGAAATCCTTCTCCTGTCACAGCATACGGCGTTTATCGTGGTATGAAGGCCGCAGCGAAAGAAGCTTTTGGTACAGATTCACTAGAAGGCAGGACGATTGCAGTTCAAGGAGTCGGAAACGTAGCTTATGCACTCTGTAAACATCTTCATGAAGAAGGGGCTAGACTAGTAGTAACGGATATCAACAAAGAAGCAGTGAAAAGAGCTGAAGACGAGTTTGGTGCAAAAGCCGTTAACCTTGAGGAAATTTACAGTGTTGCAAGTGATATTTATTCACCGTGCGCTTTAGGAGCAACAGTGAATGATCAAACGATTCCACTGCTAAAAGCAAAAGTGATTGCTGGTGCTGCAAACAATCAACTTCGTGCTACAGAACATGGTGATTTAATCCACGAAATGGGAATTCTATATGCACCAGATTATGTGATTAATGCAGGTGGTGTTATGAATGTTGCGGACGAGCTACAAGGCTACAATCGCGAACGTGCTTTAAAAAAAGTGGAGACAATTTATAATAATATTGAAAAAGTCATTGAAATTGCAAAACGAGATCACATTCCAACTTACTTAGCAGCTGATCGTATGGCTGAGGAGCGTATGGAACGTGTTCGCAAATCACGTAGTCAGTTCCTAGTGAATGAAATGAACATCCTAAGTAGAAGAGCAAGATAATGGTCCTTGATATCATCATCTAGTGAATAGAAAAGATTCCAACAAGTGGTAGCTGAACGGATATCAAAGCAAATCTTAGAGGGACGCTTTGATACGATCTCAACTACCATTTGTTCGTTTTATTAAAATACTAATACACTACTATGGCAACTTATCCGTATAAAGAATATGATTTATTGATGAGGAGACGATATATATGGTAGAGGAAAAAGTCCGAATTCTAGTGATCAATCCAGGATCTACTTCAACAAAGCTTGCTGTATGCGATAATGAAACTGCTGTTTTTGAGGCGTCACTGCAACATGATGCAAAGGAATTAGCGCAGTTCCAGCGTATAAGCGATCAATTTGATTTTCGACTAAATGCGATAACATCATCACTAGATCGTGGCGGAGTTACATTAGAGTCTATTGATGTGATTGCTGCTCGTGGTGGTCTTCTGTATCCGCTAGAGGGCGGCACGTACATGGTGTCAGACCTTATGGTGAAGGATCTTCGCGAAGGTGTCAATGGGCAACATGCATCAAATCTCGGTGGATTAATCGGGAAAACGCTAGCTGATCAATACCAAATCCCTGCCTTTATTGTAGACCCAGTGATTGTTGATGAAATGGATGCGGTTGCTAGGATCTCAGGTTCTGCCCTTTTTCCAAGGAAGAGCGTGTTTCATGCCTTAAATCAGAAAGCGGTAGCTCGGGAAGTGGCAACTGATTTAGGCGAACCTTATCAAAAGCTCAATCTAATTGTTGCCCATCTTGGTGGTGGGGTCTCAGTTGGCGCGCATATGCAGGGGCGAGTCCTAGATGTAAACAACGCCCTAGACGGAGAAGGTGCATTTAGCCCCGAAAGAGCTGGTAGTGTTGACATAGGGGCAGTCATCGATGCTTGTTTTTCAGGTGAGTACACGAAAGAGTCTATCAAGAAAAAGCTGGTAGGTGAAGGAGGTCTAGTCAGTTACTTTGGCACCAGTGATTGCCGAAAAGTGGAACAAATGATGCAAGCAGGTGATGAAAAGGCAAGCCTGATCTTTTCTGCTATGGCTTATCAAATTGCAAAAGAAATAGGGGCTGCAAGTACAGTGTTTGCTGGAAACGTCGATGCAATCATCTTTACAGGTGGTTTGGCTTGGTCTAAACCTTTAATCGCACAAATCGAAGAACGAATTGGTTTTATTGCGCCCGTTATCGTACGTCCTGGTGAATATGAAATGGAAGCACTGGCCGCTGGTGTATTACGCGTTATGCGTGGCACTGAGGAGGCACTTGAATATCAAGGACAATTGATTAACGAATCGGAGTAAGCTGTAGATGCGAATTCTTTCTAGTGAATTGCGCACTGTCTCACTGTATATAGGACTGAATGATAAAAAAATGATTGAGGTGGCTGTTATGAAAACATTTGATTTGGTCGTTTTGGGCGGCGGAACTGGAGGGTATGTCGCTGCTATTCGTGCTAGCCAACTTGGACTAAATGTAGTCCTTGTTGAAAAGGCAAAACTGGGTGGCACTTGCCTTCATGCTGGTTGTATTCCATCCAAGGCATTACTAAGAAGTGCTGAAGTCTACCATACACTTAAAAACGCGGCTAATTTCGGCGTAACAAGTGGTGAGGTCGGCTTTGATTTTACAAAAGTGATGGAACGTAAAAACGCAATTGTTAGTCAGCTACATAAAGGAATTCAGCAATTAATGAAATCTGGTGCAATTACAGTACTAGAGGGAACGGGAACAATCCTGCAGTCAGACTTAGGTGAGTCGCCCGTACGAATAGAAGTCATGTTAAATGACGGAAGTGGTAATGAAATAGTGGCGGCAAAGCATTGTATCATCGCGACAGGTTCAAAACCAAAATCACTACCAGGACTTACAATAGACGGTAATCAAGTGATTACTTCTGACGAAGCATTACAGTTAGAAGTATTGCCACAATCTATAATTATAGTTGGTGGCGGTATTATTGGAATTGAATGGGCCTCATTACTAGCAGACTTTGGCGTAGAGGTGACTGTACTTGAATATGCTGATCGAATCATTCCGACCGAAGATGCTGAAATTTCGAAAGAGATGCTACGATTGATGAAAAAACGACGTATAAAAGTGGCAACTGGGGCAAAAGTGCTAGCAGAATCAGTTGAGAAGGCTGCTAATCAAATGTCAATCTCAGCAGAAGTAAAGGGGAAAATTGTATCATATACCGCAGAACAGATGCTTGTTTCTGTTGGTAGGGTAGCGTGTGTTGATGGTTTTGGACTTGATAGAACGGGTGCAAAAGTGGATAAAGGGTTTATTCAAGTCAATGAATTTTACCAAACTGCAGACCCTTATTTCTATGCAGTTGGTGACGTGATTGGTGGTTTGCAACTAGCGCATGTGGCTTCACACGAAGGGATTACAGCAGTTGAACATATTGCTGGGCAGCAGGTACATGCAATGGATCAGAACCTAGTACCGAAATGCATTTACAGTAGACCTGAATGCGCAAATGTTGGACTCTCAGAAGAAGCTGCAATTGCCAAAGGTCATCAGGTCAAAGTCGGTAAATTTTTCTTTAGAGCTATTGGAAAAGCACTAGTCTATGGAGATTCAGATGGATTTGTCAAATTTGTTACTGATGCAAATAGCGGTGAACTATTAGGTGTGCACATGATTGGCGCCCATGTGACCGAAATGATTACTGAAGCAGAAATTGCGATGTTACTAAAAGCAACTGCCTGGGAAGTGGGGCAGATGATTCATCCGCATCCTTCCATGTCAGAAGCGGTTGGTGAGGCTGCACTCGATACTTATGGAAAAGCGATACATCGGTGATTGCTTTACTACAATAACAAAATAAAACCATAAACTGTCTGATGAATAGCGTAGTTTATGGTTTTCAGTGCGGCAACTAGAGATGTTTCAGATAAACTTTTACTGTTTCATCAACCATCAACTAATAAATAGTTCTGAGTGAAAAACAAAATAGCAATTCATTAGGAGTACGCTTACAAAATGTTTTTCATAGAGATGGCGCAGTTGTTGGAACAAATCCATTTTCTGTGATTTGAAAGTACTGAACAGTATTTGGCGAATTTGTTAGTGCAAGTCCTGCAGGATAAACATCTAACCGAGATACAGCCTCTCTGTGTGTCACTTTGATCACGTCTCCGAGCTGGTATGAAGCGCCTTGTAACTTGTCAATAAAGGCAGCAGGGGTATCCGTACCATTCGCTGAAACAGACAATTTCTCATTTTTAGAAGCGCCATCATATAAAGTTACAGAAAGATAAGTGTCTGTGAAATAGGAATGAATTGTTGAATTTCTGTTTACTGTTGATGCAATAAAGGTTTGATTCAGTGGATCAAGTGAAAGGGTTACAGCATCCCAGTCAGAAAGACCTTGGAAAACAATTTTCTGTAAAGCGGCATCGGATGTGGGGGAAAATCCATTTTCAGTAAGTTGGTAGTATTGGACTGTATCTGGTGAATTCAACAGCTCAAGCCCGGCGGGATAAACATCCAATCGAGATGCAGCTTCTCGGTGTGTTATCTTGATAATGTCTCCTAGTTGATAAGCTGTGCCCTGTAACTGATCAACAAAGGCAGCAGGCGTATCTGTTCCATTCGCAGAAACAGATAATTTCTCTTTTTTGGTAGTAGCATCATATAAAGTAACAGAAAAGTAGGTATCTGAGAAGTAGTTGTGAATTGTTGAATTTGCACTTTGAGTCGATGCAATAATCGTTTGATTAATCGGGTCAAGAGAAAGGGTTACAGCATCCCAGTCAGAAAGACCTTGGAAAACAATTTTCTGTAAAGCAACATCAGATGTAGGGACGAGTCCATTCTTCGTGATGACATAGTACTGATCCTTACTTGGTGAATTAGTTAGCTCCACCCCTGGAGAAAGATAAAGATCCAATCGAGATGCAGCTTCCTCATGATGAATCTTAACAATGTCCCCAAATTTAAACGGTGTGTTTTGTAGTGTATCGACAAAATTAGCTGGCGTCGTCTTGCCAATTGTAGAAGCTGTTTTTTTCACTTGTTTTGATACACCGTCATAAAGTGTGAAAGAGAAATAGGTATCTTCGAAATAGGGATGGATATTGCTACCTCTATTTTCTGTCGATGATACAATTTTTTTGTTTTCAAGGTCAAAAGTAAGAGTTGCAGCATCCCAATCGCTGATCCCTTCAAAGACAATCATTGGGGATTGATTAGGTAATAGATTAGGTTCAACAATCAGAGAGTCAGTGCTGTTCCATATAGGGGCTGTGAGAAGTGGATAATGCAACTGTTCGATTGCTTCTTTCGTTTCCTTTGTAGGATAAAGTCCCCACATCTCAAAGAAAGGGACTAGGTTCTGTTTAGCCTGTTTAGAGGCCATATACATAAAGAACTGCTCTTCTTCCTGATCTGTGGTAGGTAATTCATCTACACGAAGCTCTCGATAAGAGCGATTCAATTCTGGATAGAATTGATCTCCATATGCTAAATTTAATTGCCATAACATTGTTACCTTAACAAAGGCATCGGTAATTGCGTTGTAGTCCTTGTTCGTTTGTTTAAAATATTCTTGTGCCAAATCATATTTGCCCTCTTCTTCAAGGAGAGATTTATTTCCGAACCTTTTTTGTACTTCAAGACTATAGAGATTGTTGGTAACCTCGCCCATACCGCTCCATGTCCAAGTCCTTTCTTGTCTAAGATGTCCTTGTTCATGCCAAGGTCCCCAGCCTTCCTTGGTGAATTTATCCAACTCTAAAACAAACGGAAGTGCCTCGGTAGCATATGCAGTTCGGTAAGCTGTTGCATACATCCAAACACCCCCTCCACCTTTATCATGCTCAACATAATGAATATAGTGTTTATCAACTTGGTTGACACCTGTATCTCCTGAAAGTCCTGCAAAATCATTCTGAATTTTAACTGCCTCATCATGCTTTTGGAGAAGTGGTGTAGGGTCAATATTGCCTAAGAGATTTTTAGCTGTTGCATAGGTGATTGTAAATAATGCGGATTCGCTCTTTAATTCCACAGCATAAGAATCAGGATATAGTTTCATCATCGCATCCCAATCTGCTTTTGAATGCTTACCTAATTCAAAGAATGGTACTGGGCTTCCCCCTTGGACGACTTCTACATTGACTGCGCCAGAGGGGTTCATATTGGAGAAGTAAAGCATGCCACCCTCTGGGTCTGAAATCGTGTTTAATCCTGGACGCAGCGCTACTTTGGGGCTCTCATCACCATAAGAATACGTGCCAATGTAAAAATATAGCTTCTCATTGCCGCTTTCCGCTACGTTGATTTCGATTGTCTCATTTGGTTCTACATAAAGACCGGTCGGTTCATAGGGGCTGAACGGGCTTCGTTGCTGCATTTTTGCGATCTCATCAGGATTTCCCTTACCTGGAACCGCAAATGATCTTTGCTCATATTTTTTTTCTGTTGAGCGTTCCTCGGCCTCTGCTTCAGCTAAATCAATGACTCGGCCAGGGAGTAGTACGGTTGTGAGTATTATGGCCAGAATGGTTGCAAATCCTTTTCTTGAAAGAAATAATCTCATTGGTTTCTACCTCCAACTAATAGTTGATTTTTAAATACTTTCAAGCATTTCATACAGTGGATGGATAGGCATCTGGTTGTATAAATGATACAATGTAGAAATAATTTCAATAGTTTATTTGTTTAATAGTGTAATTGAGAACGCTTTGTCACCTCCGATTTAGCATGAAATACTTCTGCAATGCGCCAATTTATACGCTATTATGTTAACATAAATAACAATTAAATTCAAATTAATTCCAATTAATTAACATATTCATGAATAAAAATAGCAGAATAAGCTATTTAAATTTAGATTGGTATAATTTATTGCTAAAGTAGGTGCTTTTAATACTTCATCAATCATTTTCTATTCTTTTACTACCCCCAAAAATTTTGATAAAGAGAACCATTCATATAGCTAATTCTTGTGTGTCAGTTCTCAAAATTGGTAGGAGCCACTAGCTGATGATTAGATCGGGAAAAATTTAACAATTGTTTATCAGTGAAGTGTTCTAGTTCTAACTCGTCCATCTATATTCATAAATTAGAAATGAGGTGGATGAAGTGAAAAGAGTAGCAAACGTGACACTAAGAACAAGACTAATATGGGCACTAGTCATTGGCCTTACAGCCTTTATCGTGATCGATTTTAGACTCGGATATGTACAACTATTTAATGGTGCAACGCTAATGAATCGCGCAAAAGATTCATGGAGTCGGAATATCCCATTCGAGCCGAAGCGAGGCGAGATTAAAGACCGAAACGGCGTTGTACTGGCAACAAATAAAAGTACACCAACTATCTATGTTGTACCAAGGCAAATCAAGAACCCTGAGAAAACAGCCGCACAATTAGCAAGTGTATTACAAGTCGATTCAGCACCTATTCTAAAACATTTAACAAAGAAATCAATGATTGAAAGAATTCCAGAGGGCCGGAAAATCAGTCATGAGGTCGCAAAGGAGATTAGAGCACTATCACTTGAAGGTGTCTATATTGCAGAAGACTCCAAGCGGTCCTACCCTTACGGAAAAGAACTATCTCAGGTGTTAGGCTTTGCTGGGATAGATAATCAAGGATTAGTCGGGTTAGAGCTGACTTATGATAAGTTACTTAAAGGCGATAGAGGCAGTGTGAAACTATATTCCGATGCAAAAGGCAATAAGCTTGAGAACCTAGCAGATGATTACCAGAATCCAAAAAATGGTGATGATCTCATTTTGACAATTGACAATAAAGTTCAAACAATTATGGAGCGTGAGCTTGATATTGCACAAGCAAAGTATAATCCTGATGGAATTATTGCCATTGCCGTCAATCCGAACACAGGTGAAGTGCTTGGTATGTCAAGTAGACCAAATTTCGACCCTAGCGATTATAAAGGTGTTCCGCAAGAAGTCTACAACCGCAACCTTCCAGTTTGGAGTACCTACGAGCCAGGATCTACTTTTAAAATTATCACCCTAGCTGCTGCATTAGAAGAGAAGAAAGTTGATTTGCAAAAGGACGAGTTTTTTGATAGTGGTGCTGTTGAAGTGGATGGTTCAAGGCTTAAATGCTGGAAAGCTGGCGGTCATGGCGCTGAAACATTTTTGGAAGTCGTTCAAAACTCTTGTAACCCAGGGTTTGTTGAATTAGGGAACCGCCTCGGTAAAGAGACCCTGTTCTCTTATATCAAGGATTTTGGTTTTGGAGAAAAAACGGGCATTGATCTTTCAGGTGAGGGTACAGGAATTATGTTTAAAATGAGCCAAGTTGGTCCCGTTGAACAAGCAACAACTGCTTTCGGTCAAGGCGTATCTGTTACACCAATTCAACAAGTAATGGCAGTAGCTGCCGCGGTCAATGGTGGTACATTGTACACACCTTACATTACAAAAGAAGTAGTCGACCCAGCTACAGGGAAAATCGTCATGCAGAAAACACCACAAGCAAAGCGGAAAGTGATTTCAAAAGAGACATCAAAACAAGTGAGAGATGCCTTGGAATCGGTTGTTGCACTCGGAACTGGTAGAGGTGCTTATGTTGATAGCTACCGTGTAGGTGGTAAAACAGGAACAGCTCAAAAGGCACAAGATGGCCACTATTTAGAGAATAATCATATTGTATCGTTCATTGGTTTTGCACCCGCAGATAAGCCAGAAGTTGTTGTCTATGTTGCAGTCGATAACCCTAAGAATACAGTTCAATTCGGGGGTGTCGTAGCAGCTCCAATTGTTGGGAATATGTTAGAAGACATGCTACCAGCTCTTGGTGTGGAGCCACGAAA
The DNA here is from genome assembly GCA_031554185.1 of Caryophanales bacterium. GTDB lineage: Bacteria > Bacillota > Bacilli > JARBTR01 > JARBTR01 > JAVBKE01. The sequence continues at coordinate 5,602 of JAVBKE010000168.1, read as the reverse complement.
AAAACAAATTGAAAAGGAATACCAATGGCCAGACCCTGTTACAGTTGACGTTCCTGACCTTGTTGGGCTCGAGAAGAAAGAGCTAATCAACCAAATGTATGACTTGAAAACAGAAATCGAAGGAAAAGGAAGCAAAGTAGTTGAGCAGTCTCCAGAACCAGGAGTGAAAGTACAGGCAGGTTCCGTGGTTCGCTTGATGCTCGGAAAATAGAAGAATCAGTTTTATAAAGTCCTTACTTGAAAACTGCCTGCTCGACAATTGAGTAGGCAGTTTTCATTGGTCAATTAAAAACATAAGACAAGGCAGTAAATATAATCTAATTGCCTCTTGAAATCTATAGCAAAAGATGTGATATAATAAAGAACAAACTAGAAGTGTGGCTTCTAGAGATGATACCAATGGTAATCATCTATTTTCTTTGAAGACAGGTGTATGTATGGCAAAAAAGATTGTATCAATTGAAGATAGAATTCCGAAATTAAAAGAGAAGCGGAAAAGAAAAACAAGAATTCAATTAGTTATTTTATTGGTTGCTTTTTTTATTTTAGTAACATTAATACTCTATTTTAGTTCCTCCTATAGCAAGATAAATGAGATCGAAGTGACTGGGAATCAGTACTTAAGCAGTACAGAGATTGTCACTTGGAGTGAGATTCAGCAAGATGACTTTTTCATTACACTCAGCAAAAAGAGAACAACAGAACAGTTGATGGAGCATGAAGAAATTAAAGATGTCACCATCGATAAAAAATTCCCAAATAAACTTGTGATCAATGTAGAAGAAAATGGGATGGTTGGTTATATAAAGCAAGATGATACTTATCTGCCTGTACTTGAGAGTGGGATGATTGTTGAAAGGTCTGCGACAAAAACACCAACCGCTTTACCAATTCTTTATAATTTCCAACAAGATCAATACTTAGAAAAGTTCACACAGCAACTAAATGAAATGCCTAAAGAAGTAACCGACTTAATTTCTGAAGTGCATTACGCGCCAAGTGAGCAAGATCCAACACAGATTTATATGTATATGAGTGATGGTAATAAGGTCAATGGTTCAATCACTGATTTAGCCGAAAAAATGAGTTATTACCCAAATATAGTCGCCAATATATCACCGCTAGGTACAAAAGGTGTCATTGATATTGAAGTGGGCGCATACTTTACACCTTATTAAATTTAGTTTGGAGCATCAAAATGACTGACAGAAAGATCGAACAAATCATTTCTACAATTGAAGCAAGGATCACGCCGATTTTGGCAGAAGTAGATGAGATTGCAACAAAGAACACAGAAAAGGTACTTCAAGCTTTTCAGGCGCATAAAGTAAGTGATTCTCATTTTACGCCCTCTACAGGATACGGCTACGATGATATAGGCCGAGACACGCTGGAGAAACTGTATGCATCCGTATTCAATGCAGAAGCGGGTCTTGTTAGAACGCAAATTATCTCAGGAACGCATGCGATTTCGACCTGTCTGTATGGTTTACTGAGACCAGGGGATGAGTTACTATACATTACAGGCAAGCCATACGACACACTCGAAGAAATCGTTGGTATTCGTGGCAATGGGATAGGCTCATTAAAAGAATTTAATATTTCATTTGGCACCGTTCCACTTAAAGATAATCATGTCGACTTCACCGCCATTACTCAAGCGATTAAGCCAGAAACAAAAGTGATTGGCATCCAGCGCTCTCGTGGCTATGAAAATAGACCATCGTTTACAATCGCAGAAATTGCTGAAATGATTCGATTTGTCAAATCTGTGCGAGCCGATTTACAAGTATTTGTTGATAATTGCTACGGTGAATTTGCCGAAACGCTAGAACCGACAGATGTTGGTGCCGATTTAATGGCAGGGTCACTCATCAAAAATCCTGGTGGAGGACTTGCCAAAACGGGTGGGTATATCGTTGGGAAAAAAGAGCTTGTTGAAAAATGCGCCTACCGATTAACAACACCAGGGATTGGTGCTGAGGCCGGCGCATCACTTTACAGTCTACTTGAAATGTATCAGGGCTTTTTCCTAGCACCACATGTTGTTGCTGAAGCGATCAAAGGGGCTATTTTCAGTTCAGCATTGCTTGGCGAGCTAGGATTTGACACACATCCGAAATGGGATGATAAGCGAACTGATATTGTGCAGGCAGTTAGTTTTAATGACCGGGAGAAAATGATACGCTTCTGCCAGCAAATTCAGTTTGCCTCTCCGATTAATTCACATGTTACGCCATATCCTGCTTATATGCCTGGCTACGAAGATAACGTTATAATGGCTGCAGGTACCTTTATCCAAGGTGCGAGTATTGAATTAACTGCTGACGGACCACTTAGATCGCCGTTTACTACCTACGTGCAAGGCGGGCTAACTTATTCTCATGTGAAGATTGCAGTGACGAAGGCTGTACAGGCTATTTTGCAAGAGGAACCGATTTGTTAAATTGTGTGCATAGTGAATTAAAATAAAGCAAATACGATAAAACGATACCTTGAAAAGTATCGTTTTTTTTCGGGCGGGGCAGTGCTTCGTCGATTTATTTAACGCCTTACGCCTATAGCTATATGTTAAATCAATTCTTGATTTTCCCCAGTTGAATGTGCGAGACAAGTTTTTTATTCTCTTTCAACCAAACATTTACAGAGGGGCCAATCGTGGTCAACCCTTACTGGTAACATACAGTGCGATAATAAACTTTTTTATATTAACATGAGAATGGCCATTTGATTGAGGCTTTTTACCATCGATCTCCATCATTTTCAGTCTTACTTGGCTGAAATCAAAGAACAGTGAAGCGTATTTTTCGAAGTTGCTATTGAAGAAATCAGCGAGTCCGAGTGAAGCAGTGTTCTCTAGCGCACTATGTACAGCACGGCGGATTCTTTGCGCATAGGTCTTTTGCTCGCGCTTATAATCGCAGTCACTTGCTTCTGTGCCAAGTCGCGATTGAACAGCAAGCTTATAGAGTTTCTGCAATGAAGCAAACTCTTTTTCTCCATTTTCCTCTAACGCAGCAATGATTTTTAGGATATCAATAAAATCATTCTTAGTCGTTTCTTCAACGAGTCCAAAATCATTTAAAATCATTCGCGCAACTACGAGAAAGTGCTGTTTCTGCGATCTATCATCAATAGTTGTTTCATTTCCTGTTGCTAAATCTGTAAGCGATTTCTGAATATTTGTTAATGATCGCTCAAGCCTAAGTGACTTGGTTGCGTTTTGAATCACTGCAACCACTTCGAGCTGGTTGATTGGTTTCATAATGTAGTTTTCAATGCCCAGTGAGTAAGATTTACCAATCATTTCTTTACTTTCAACTTGCGAGACCATAATAATTTTTCCATTAAAATGAGGCCCTATTTCTTCTAAAATGTCAATGCCACTTTTCTTCGGCATTAATAAATCAATCATCATAATATCAACGGCAAGTTCAGATAAGCGCATTAAATTGACTTCTGACCCGTCTGACGCTTCGCCAACAACTTCGCCCAATTGATTCTCCTCGATTATATTGATTAGCATCGTTCTAATTGTTTCAGAATCATCGACAACAAAAAAATTCATGACCCTCACTCCTCCAGGTTTTCTAATGGTATTGCAATTTTAAAGCTTGTTTGATAGGGCGGTGCGTTTACTAGCGCGATATTGCCACCAAGATTTTCAATGGCATTTTTCACATGGAAAAGCCCGATGCCGTTTGAAGGATTTCCTTGTTGATCGAACTTTGTTGTAAATCCAGGCTTGAAAAGCTGTTTTTGGTTTCTTTCTGAAATGCCAGTACCACTATCACTGACGAAAATAACCAGTGTCTGCTTAATGATGGTTGCTGAAAGCAGGATTTCTCCTGATTTTGGTATCGCCTCAATCGCATTGGCCACAAGATTATTCAAAATTGAGATGATTTTAAAAGTGAAGTAATGTGGATGCACACCGTTAATATTTTGTTTGAACTCAACATTTTTTCCGATGCTCTGTGCGTAATGTTTATTCATCAGTAAAATCATATCGATGATTTCAGCAATCGTCATTTTGTCGTTTAATTCCTTCTCAATAATCAGCTTGGAGAGTCCAGCATAAATTCTTTGATTGTCTTTCTTGATTTCGTGAAGCTGGCTGGTAATGTCGAGGGCAAATTCGGCAAGTTCAAGATCACTTTCATTTTCTTTCAGTTTACGATGGAGCTGAAAACAAAGATTGGTCATATTTTCAGCATCTTTGGCTGATTTTTTTACTTGGATCATTTCGATATATAAATTTGAAACATGGAATAGGATTTCTTGGTTTCTTTTTCGTTGCTGTTCCTCTGCTAGCATACTTTCTTTCAATATAAGAATGTTGTAGAAACTGAGAACAAAGAAAACGCGAACGATGGCTATGCCAATGATGAGTAGTCCGTCTAACCAACTGAATGTCATACCAGAAACGACATGACGGACAAAAATCTCAGAGAGGTTGGCTATGATATCAATCAGTACACAAATAATCCCAACGACAAATTGATCCTTTGGGTCTTTCGTTTTGACGAGGAAATGGAACAAAACTGCAAAGGTGAAATAATAGATAAATGCAGGTGCGCTCTCTAGAAACGAGTTCAGAAAATAAAATGGGTTACTTGCAAAATAGTCTAAACTAATTCGGAACAAGACAACTGATGTACCAGCCAGTAAGCTTGCGATAATTGGCTGGATTTTCCTAGACCATAGCAACATAAAGAAAAAGATGGAGACAGCTAAACTGATTCGTTTATCACCATCAAATGGGTAAATTTTAAATTCTCCAGCGATTGGTATTGCAATGACAATGAAAAGATAATGGGCAAATTTTTCTTTCAAAGCAGGTTCACCTTTCAGACGCTATCATAAGTAGAATAGCATTTTGTCAATCAAGAATAGGCTTTGATTCAGGGTGTTAAAGTGAATGGGTGAGGATTTACAGCTTTTGAATCTCGCTTGCCACAGAAGCATGTTTGTTAACTGTATATTTTTCTCATTCACTACTTTTATTGCATTATATCAATTTAATGAAGTAACAACAAAGACGGAATATTCCATCTGGTGGATTAGTAGAGGTTAGTGCATGATTTGGGAATAAGTCATACCTTGAAAATCCGTGAGGTGTGTTGGCATTATCTCAGTACTGAACACTCGGTAAACTTAAATTAGGTAGCTTATTCACTGCCTTATGTTAAATGATAGAATTATACATATCCTCGTTTCAAGTAAAGTAGCTATCTGCAATAAAAATTTTTTACTAGTGAAAATGTAGAAAAATGTAGTTTGTTGTAGCAATGAGTTGACAATAGAGGGGGAGAGAACTTCTGGGGATTTTCTCTAAAAAGTGATGCAACCAGTGAAGCACATACAAGCCAGCGACATGACTTGATAGTGAAGGACTTTTCTGCCCGGAAACAGATGAAACAAAAATGGGGAGTGATGGATGTGTTGGGAATTGATATTTTTTGGATTCAATTGATTATCGTGATGTTTTTCATTGTTATTGGTATGCGGTTAGGTGGCGTTGGATTAGGCGCAATGGGCGCGCTTGGTGTGTTGGTGCTCGTCTTTTTATTTGGTTCTGCACCTGCGGCGCCACCGATTG
>JAVBKE010000143.1:0-8041 GCA_031554185.1 Caryophanales bacterium | reverse complement strand
ACAATCACGCCTCCAGAAGAAGCTAGTACATCTGGTACTAGCAGAACCCCTCGCTCAGAAAGAATTCTCGTCCCCTCAAGTGTCGTTGGACCGTTGGCAGCCTCAACAACGATTTTCGCCTTGATGTTCGCTGCATTATCTTCAGTGATTTGGTTCTCAATTGCAGCGGGAACTAAGATGTCACATTCCATTTCTAGTAAATCTTTATTTGAAATTGTGTTACTAAATAGCTTCGTTACTGTGCCGTAACTGTCTCTTCGTTCTAATAGATGCGGAATATCTAGCCCATTTTGATCGTACAAAGCTCCATATGCATCTGAAATCCCAACAATTTTTGCACCAGCATCATACATGAATTTTGAAAGAAAGCTTCCCGCATTCCCAAATCCTTGCACAATCACACGTGCATCTTTAACATTAATATTGAGTTTTTTAGCGGCTTCACGAATCATGATCGTGACACCTTTAGCCGTTGCCGTTTCACGCCCATGAGAACCGCCAAGAACGAGTGGCTTTCCAGTGATAAATCCTGGTGAATTAAATTCATCCAGACGACTGTATTCATCCATCATCCAAGCCATAATCTGCGAGTTAGTGAAAACATCCGGTGCTGGAATATCTTTGGTTGGACCAACAATTTGACTAATGGCCCTTACATAACCGCGACTTAGTGCCTCGAGTTCTCTAAAAGACATATTGCGTGGATCACAAATAATTCCGCCCTTAGCACCGCCATAAGGTAAATCAGCGATACCACATTTTAAACTCATCCAGATCGAAAGCGCTTTAATTTCAGATTCCGTCACATCTGGATGAAAACGAATGCCACCTTTAGTTGGTCCAACCGCATCGTTATGCTGCGACCTGTATCCTGTGAAAATATGTATCGAGCCATCATCCATATGAACAGGGATTTTGACAGTCAACATGCGGAGCGGTTCCTTTAATAGTTCATATACCTCTTGTGGATAACCCAATGTTTCTAGCGCTGTTCTGATCACCGTTTGGGTTGACACAAGCACGTCGTTTTTTTCAGACATTTCTTTCGGGATTGTCATCCGTACATCCTCCTAGAATAACCTTTGTCATTGCCGATCCATTATACGAAATTACTTCATTCACAATGATTTTACATCTTTAGTCAATTTTATTGGTAATAACCGAAAAAATCCACTAAAATGATTCAAAATCCACAATTGTTTTTACTTAGTCCAAATGAATGACAAAAAATCAGGCCGTGCGGGCCCGACGGCATCCTAATCTTCCTGGATGTGTAGGACTCGTAGACCTGAATCTTCAAGTTTTTCAATATATTTTTGTAAATTATCTGACTTCATTACTTTGATAATCATTCGGCGCACAAGCTTATCTGACTCATCAAACGTAACCATCGAAATAATATTTTGGTCAAATGATCTTGTAATCTCAGCCAACTTTGCCAGTCGTCCAACCGCTTCAACTGATGTAATAGACAAGCGTACGCCATCCACATTCATTCCGAACGCACTTTCGAACTGCTCTAACACATCATGGCGTGTCACAATACCAAGAAATCCGTGTTGTTCATCTACGACTGTTAGTTGTGGAAAATCCTTAAACTCAAACAATGTGTTTTCAAACACGTCTTTTTCTGAGACTGTTTTAACAACATCTCCAGCTAGTTCCTCACATTTAACAACTTGCTCAAATGACTCTTTTCCCTCGGCAAAATTAAAAAATCGCTCATAAATGCGAAACCGCGTCACAGTTCCAACGTAACGATCACCATCTAACATCGGTAAAGCATCTAGATTATGTGTGTTCATAAGCTCTAACGCCTTCCCAACCAGCTCATCTTTACCGATTGTCTGACACTGATGCTTGGGAATCATAATACTTTTTACAAACATTTTTGAAAAGTCCCCTTTCGGTTTATTCAATACCTCTATTCTAATCTTCTTATCATCAGAAAACAACAGCTTTATTCATGATTTCTTGTAAATTTTACAAAAAATTCATTTTTCATTAATCCTCATCATGATAAAAAGCTGTATCGGCACTCTTTACAAAAAAATCCGGTACTGCTCTTGTAGTCACTTACTTTCATAGTATAAATTTATGTCGTATTCATCTTGAATAATGGCAAATGCGATGTGCCTATTAATCCACGCCTCATCTTGCCAATAATCACTGCTCTTATCAATCACTTCTCGGCGAAAATCATAATACTCTGTTTCTAGCTTATCGGTCTGTTTCCGAAGAACCAGTACCCAAGCAAATACAGCAATCAATATGATCACCATTAGATAATTCAAACGATCTTGTACAACGAGATTGAACGCCTCCAAATAAGAAGTTTCTTGTTGCTCTGACAATGTTAAATAGCTGTTAATGAGTACCACACCGGCAGCAACGAATAGCACAAGTAAGCTTAACTGCATTCGCTGAAATGATTTCTTAAATACTGCCTTCTTGCTTATGAGGTCTTGTAGAACGATTTTGGTCGCTTCGTCTGTATGAGGAAGCGTTATCACGACTTTGTCCAATTTAAATCACCAATTAATCCTATGCACTGGCAGCCCCATTTTAGACCTTAACAATAATCATTATAAATAATAATTGGAAATTTAGTTTTTTTTGAAAAATCATAGTAATTATTAAAAATAATAAGGGTTTAGGCTTGAAATATTTTCAATTGGAAAGTACAATCTACTAGAGGCAAGAAACAATTAGCGCTTCATTAAAGAAATAAGGAGATGTTTATTATGGCAAAGTATACGATCGTTGACAAAGATACTTGTATCGCTTGTGGCGCTTGTGGCGCAGCAGCACCTGACATTTATGACTATGATGATGAGGGTCTAGCATTCGTAACAATTGACGACAACAAAGGAATTGCTGAAATTCCAGATGTACTACACGACGATATGATGGACGCATTCGAAGGATGCCCAACGGATTCAATTAAAGTAGCTGAAGAAAAATTTGATGGCGATGCACTTAAGTTCGACTAGAATTTAAGTAATGTCACCCAATTACAGTGCCGTGAGCAATTGCTTACGGTGCTGTTTTTTATAGTTCAACGATTTGCCCCAACACGAAAATAGGAGAGTGGACACTCTCCTATTTTGTTATTACCACCTTATTACTTTGCCATTGACTTTGGCAATCGCTTTACAGCACTCTTAAGTCTAGGGTAAAGCAAATAAAGAACGACCGAATCAATTGCGCCTTTGAGTAGATTAAATGGAATAATTGTTCCCGCCATATAAGAAAACAATTCTCCCATATCCATCGGATCGAATCCTTGCGCCTTCGCATAAGCAGGCAGAAAATATGTATAATTTAGAAACACCATGAACGCCGTCATCGCAAGTGTTCCAACAACACAAGCAACGATAAGCCCCTTATTGGTATTAAACTTTTTATAAATGAAATACACAGGTAATAAAAATAAGACACCCGCTGTAAAATTGGCAATGTGACCGATCGGAATACCGGTTGGTGACCCTTTGATAAAGAAATCGATCACGTTTTTTAGAAATTCAATTGCAATACCTGTTAGTGGTCCAAAAAGCAATGTTCCAATTAAAGCTGGAATATCACCAAGGTCTAGTTTAAGAAAATCGGCAAAAACAGGGGGATTGATAAACATCAATAGGACTGATAATGCGGAAAGCATTCCAATCATCACTAACTTACTGGTACGATTCATTTTATTTCTCTCCTTTTTTTACTAATTTCATCAAGGAGACGGGAGGTATTTGAACAAATTCATTTGTTGGACATTCCATTTATCAGCACCTTGTTTCTCCGCAAATATAAGTACGCCAGCAATTTGATGCCACACCTATTTAAGAAAGTAATGCGTCTGATTGTCTCCGCTGAGTAACCATTCAAACACATCAAACTTTCTAGACATCATTCGCTAGAAAATGGCCAATAAAAAACCTTAGCTTATCAAATCAGCTAAGGGAGAAAGCAATTGTTCAAATAGACATTCAAAGTACCACTCACAAAAATTCCAAAGCTCAAGCAAAAAACAAGCAAAGAAAAATCAGCTCGCACGGTAAACACATATACCCACATTCGAGTATAGCATTTTGACCGAATGCTATTCTATCTTCTCCCATCCAGACTATACTGTCGGCTTTGGAATCTCACCAAATCTGCTGTTACGCTCGCGGGCTCAGATCTCTCTACACCGCCGGTGGGGAATCACACCCCGCCCTGAAGATAGTTTATTATTTAGTTCTTCTTTATTATAGTGGAAAGCATTGATAAGGACAAGAGATATTCGTTTGCAAACCTGATTAGCTAGTAAGCTTTTATTGCACCTAGGGTTCCAGTGATCAACAAATGACCAAACCACACGCTTCAAGATGCACCTAGATTGACCTTAACCTTCACTAGTACATTTGTGAGCAAAATTCGCCCGACAATTTCCAACTAGTCATTACAGCCAGAAAGCAATATGGCTCTTTGTCAAATCCATCTCCATTGTCAATAATTCCGATAACCACTCTTTCCCATAACGATTTAAGAAATAGTACACATTCAAGGTTCGATCCTGAGGACCACCATTTGGATGCAAACTATTTTCAACTAAATCATACTTTCTCCGCAAGTCACCATGCGTGCGTTCATGTTGCATCAATAGCTTTTGTTGCATAAAATTCATTTGCTTCATAATCAGTTCATGATTGCGCTGATAAAGCTCATCTAAATTCTGATAGTCCGCAGTGGCTTTTATCATCCAAGCGTGATGCTTAGATTCGAATTCAGAAACCATCTGCTGAAATAGATCACCGAGTTCAGGATCCATTAAATCACGTACATGCCGATCACGCGTTTCCAAACAACCATGTTTTAATACGGCATCAAGCGGCAACATCAATTCATCTAGCTTACTCACAACATTGCGCTCTAGAATTGTAATCGACATTCTCGGGAAAATGGGCGGCATCTCTTCACCAGCAATTTGAAAAGCTGTGCCTAGTTCAGCCCAATAAGCAATCTCACCCGGGCCACCGACAAACGCAAGTACCGGGAAGAGCTTCTCTTGCAAAATCGGCCTGGTCACCACATTTGTGCTCAACCATTCTGGCGTATTCCTCAAAATCGCATTTATTTCCGCCTGAGGAAAGACCAGTTTCTCTCCTTTGCCTTGAAGCTGTCCACTTATTTCATCCCGTTCTAACAAGGTGCGATTTTTTTCCTCTGGATGATAATAAAATAAGTTTGCATTGGCAAGGTCTGTTTCAAGCGTCCGCGGAAAGCCTATTGCATTTAGTTCCTTTTGCACAGTCAATACTGCTTCTGAAATCTGACGACTTTTATCTGCAAATTCAGCATAAGCATCCGCCCCAAGTTTTCGAAACTGTGGGTCACCTGAGTCAACAAGTAACAGCCCAGTCTCTGCAAAAAGCTGATGGATCAACGCTGCAAAGAACTGAGTCACTGTACTTGACTGCTCGATGGCTTCTGTTAACTCTTTTTCAAGTGACTTCGTAAAAGACGTCTCGCCTAATGTCTGGATCACTTCATCTACCCACTGTTTAGCCACTTCTACCTCAAGGATTGTATCAGAAACCATTTCCTTCGTCCTCGGCTTCGTAGGGTAGGTCTTTTTCACTAGTGTTTCGTCTGTTTTAAGGTAGACATGGTTCACTTCCGGAAAATCATGATCTTCACCAGCAATCCAAAACACTGGCACAACTGGTACAGATAGTTGCTTAGCTTTTTCTTCTGCGATTTTGATTACTGAAATTATTTTATTAATTGAATACATTGGGCCTGTCAGCAATCCCGCTTGCTGACCTGCAATCACCACAAGCGCATCCTGGCGCAAAGCATTGATGTTGCCCTGTATTTGATCCGAGAGTCCCAATGGACCCATGTAGTTTGTTATATAGTCAGCAAGGGCCGCACGATTATACTTCCGTGTTGCCAAATAAGAAGCTCGCTCTTCATCATGCTGTTTATTGAGCCAATCATAACGGAAAAACGCTTTTGCACTCGGATCGTTTGTCATATAAGCTTGCGCAAACTGGTTAATTGAGTCTAACTCTATCGTGGTTAATTTCATGTCTATTCTCCTAGCTAAAAGCAAAGGGTTATCATTCCCTCCTGCATAAACACAGGATATCCATCAGTTCTACCTACTTCTATTCACAATAGTTTGTAGATTTATTCTGATTGATGTTCATCCTGATATTCTGTTTCTCTTTTTTTGATAAGCGTATATACTGTGTTACAAAGAGGTGCATCTACACCATTCTTTTTTGCCAATTGACAAAGGTAGCCCAAAATCGGATCAATTTCCGTTTCTCGCTTTAGCTGAATATCTTGAAGCATGGAAGAATGATTACTAGCCGTGTTTTCACAGATACTCTTTACTTTGTTATATAAACGTAAGCGCATGTTCATATCTTTTATTGCTAATATTTCACATATTTCTTCAAAGACATGTCGCATAAAGATGGCTAGCTGCTCATCAGCGATTAATTCACCATTAGTCACATTGAAATAAGCAGTCAATGGATTCACCACAGCGTTGACAATTAATTTTTCATTCGCAACTGTTAGAATATCTTTGCTAATCACAATTGGGAAATCGAAGGTATATACCGACTGAAAATCAAAAGTTGGTCTTGGCTGTAGCGGTCCTACTGTCAATATTCCCGCACCTGTATGTTCAACAATATTTAGATCTAAGCGCCTCGCACCATGCTCTACAATGCCGAGGTAAGCGGAGATATTCAGTTCACTAATTTTACTAATATGCGCCAGCCCGTTTTGTAAAAACACGCAGACTACTTCTACATTCTTAATTTCTTCTAACACGGTTGCGACATCACGCTGCTTGACGGCAACAAAAAGAAGATCGAAAGTCGGCAATATCTTAGCCACTTCTGAAAAAGCGACTGCTGAAACTTTTGCATAGTATGAACTGTCGTTACGAACTCTGACAATGCCTTCGTCATTAATTTTCCTGGCCTGAGTTGTACCTTTTGTAATGACCGTTACTTGATGTTTCTCAGTCATTAAATTAGCAAATAACAACCCAATTGACCCTGCACCTATAACACCAATTTTCAAAATTTCAACTCCAATGAACTTCGCAAAGCGAGTCGGCTAATCTGAACTTCTTTACAGTATTCTATTGTACCAAATTTTTATCATTTGTAGTAGTTTACCACGAACTAAGCCAAATTTGTTCCAAAAGTCTGGCAAACGTATGATTACAACATTCCTACACCAATTTCAACACTTTTTCCAGTAAAAAAACAAAAAAACTTTTCGTTGTCAGTTTATCATGACAGCAAAAAGTCTTAAAATTTGTTCAATTTTATTTGAAAGGCGTTAGACTCTTTCCAAATTTCCGTTCTGATCCATTTGAAATTTCAATTTCGGCTCTACCTCTGTTTCCTGAAGAGCCAAACGTCTTGCTTTTTCAAAAAAACCAAGAAGCGATTGATAGTCATCTGAAATCTCAAGATACTTTTTTTCAAAAGCATCTCTTTCTTTTTTTACGCTTTGCAATTTTGTTTGGAGGTATTGGTTTTCTTCAACAAGTTCCCTTGTCTTTTCAACCGGGTTAAGCTGCAATTGAACTTGCAGATCTTGCAGATATTGTACGCAACTATCTAAATCTAGATCAAATAAGGCTTGTGCTGGTGTCCTCGGCGAATATCTTCTTTCTGAAAGGATATCCGTAACGAACACTTTTTGACTAACATTTCTTCTTTGCTTTTTGGCATGAAGAATCTCGTCTTGGTATTGTTTACGAACTGCTGAATTCCAGCGAAAACCGCATGCAGCTGCTGTTCTTGATAGCAAATTCCCTACTTCTTCAAATGCTTTCAATTGTGTGCTTCCCTCGCGAATATGTCTAAGAATCACTTCAGCCAGCAATGTATCTTCATCTGGAGACCAACCGTCTTGTCTTCCTCCTGTCATAGCAAATCTCCCCTTCAATTTGAGCTATGATTTACCATATGAAAACAGTGGCAGAGATAGACTAGGATTCTTTAGAAGAAATAAAAAAAGCACCGGATAA
>JAVBKE010000118.1:0-3725 GCA_031554185.1 Caryophanales bacterium | reverse complement strand
TGACCGGTCAGCCAGTTATACAGTGAAGCCTGGGTGAAGCGGGTGGACAGGAAGCTCAGGGTGGTGCGCAGGTGAGCCTGTTCGGCCTGCGCCTGCTCAATGGCGGTACGGGCGGCGGCCTGGCGCACGGCCAGGGCATCGCACTGGGTGTTGATAGCCTGGACCTCAGCCTGCGCCTGCTGCCAGGCAATCTGCCACTCCTCGCTGCGTCGGCGGTAAGACTCAGAGGCCGACAGGCGCTGCGCCGCCACCTCCTGCGCCTGAGCGGTCGCCTGCAACCCATGTCCTGCCGCCTCAGTCACCGCACCCCACTCCGAGCCACCGACCGAAAAACCAAAGACGTTGGGTGCCAGGTTAAGGGCTGCACCGGCCGACGTAAAGGCACTGCTGCTGGTCATGAAACTCCCGGCAGACTGCTGAAGATTCATCACCTCCTCTTCTGTCGCGGACACGCCGTTATCATACAAATGTTTATAATGGTCATAACGCTGCTGCGCGATGTCCTGGCTGGCCAGCAGGGCGGTCATATCTGCATCCAGCGCATCCAGTGCCTGCTGTTGCAGCGTCAGGGTGAAGCGGGACAAATCCAGTGCCTGTGACTGCTGCAGCTCCTGGAGCTCCGCACTCTCCCCGCGCTCATAGAAACTGAGTAGCGTCTGACCAAACTGGGTCAGGGTGCCCACCGCCTGATACGCATACTGCATCATCACCGGGAAACGGTACGGCGGGATAGTGGCAGACAGACCAGCCCCCACGCCGGCCAGCGAGCCGCCCTGCGCCCGCTGCTGCATTAATGCCGTCGGGTTAACCGGTGGCGCATACAGCGCCAGCGACATCGGCTGGCCATCCAGGGTCAGGTTATGGCGCAGGTTGTACAGTCGGGAGTCGAGCGTATCCCACATCGCCAGCATCTGCACATTGAGCGGCGGGGTAAAGTTCGGGTTATCGACCACATCCTGCGCCAGATGGCTGACGCCCGGGCGAAGCTGCAGGTCATCAGCGATGCTGAATTCGAACGTCCGCACGGCCGTGCTGGTTTCGCTGGCCACGTTGTCCAGCGAGTCCGGCACCCAGGTATTGCCGGTGTGGGTGTCGGGACGGGCACCCAGCAGGTTACTGACCTGGGCATAGCGCAGGCGGGCGTCACTCAGGCTGTCACGGGTCAGCATCCGGTAGCGGGTATCACCCTGGTCCATCAGGTTACTGATGTACGCCATAAAGACGGCTTTTTTATAGTGCACCGGGTGTGCGGTGGCAATCACATCCGGGTCGGTCGGGGCCAGCACCTGGTCCGCCTGCCCTTCGTCGGTGTCGGGCATCGTCAGCATCCGGCAGTTCCAGTAATCGGGATGTTCACTCCAGTTCCCCCGGACAGACGGGTCAAACAGGTAGTTCAGCCACCGCGTGGCCTCGGTATACTGTTGCTCCTGATTGAGGCGATGTGCCACCAGGAAAGGCACATGGAAGAACAGTTGCTGGAAATAAATGCCGTTGGCGCCGTAGAAATCCAGCGGAACAGCGTTCTCTTCGGCAATCAGTGCCGGCTCCAGGGTATTTTGCGTATCCCAGCTCATCAGGGCGTCAATGCTGACACTGGCTTTATTCACCAGTTCTTTGGCAAACAGCGTGTTCAGGCGAATGGAAGGGATAGCAGGCGTTGTATCTGTATCAAACTTCAGGAATTCAACCGTGCCATATTGGGGGTCAAGCCGGCTTGAGAGGGTAGGTGTTTTTATATCAGTGTATTTGATTAAGCTGATGGTATAGGTGTAGTAGTATTCTTTTATCGAATTATCTTTTATGTCCTTCCGCTGAAGTCCACAGTGGATATTCATCAAACCTTCATAATCACCTCTTGGTAATTTGAAATCGAAACTCATTGTGGTCAGCTCATTCAACGCCATTGGGTATGGCACGAATGAATATTGCTGTAGCTCGGAATAGCGAGCAAATACACTGAAGGTGTGATCCGCTGCAAGGATGGGCAATGTATACCCTCTAAATCCTATAATTCCACTTTGATTGAATGTTATACCTATTTCAGATGACGGCGCATATCTAACTTCCTCAAGGGATATGGTACCGTCCATGACTAAATGTTCCGCATTTATCGTGTAGCTATACTCTCCTGACCCTGGATTCAAGGGGATGTCGGTGTAACCTACGTGATCTAAAGACCCAAAAATATTTTCCTTCTCAAAAACATTGAAATAATTACTACCATCGAACGGAAAATGAGTGTCAGTCAGATTCACGCCATAAACGGCATTTGTCAGCGTGCTTCGAGTGTATTCAGAGTCAATAAATCCATCATCAGAAATCCTTTTACCTGAACCCGTTCCTGCTATTCCTATATAGGCGAGCTCAGTTGGGGCTACCCATTTCTCGATAAAATCACGAACAAGTGAAAATTGTGTTCTGATAGCTAATTCATTTGTGTCTTTTTTATATGAAAAATCGGTGGCTTTTAGTATCGGTAAATAACCTATCAGTCCTCCGGCAACGGTTTGATTTGTTAACTCCACAGAGTTAACCTTATACATCACCGCACTCATTTCAAACTGAATTTTCCCGGGGTCCTTCCAGAATGGAAGATATAACTCGTCCGACAATATATTCTCATCTGCAACAACATTCCCCCACGCATCTACTGCCGCGCTGAACGTAATATATGTACCGCTAGTGTCGTTACCAACCGGATCCTGTCTGATATAAAGAAAAACCGTCAGTTTCCCGTTGTTATCACTATTTGGTGAATAGTTGGCCATGCTGACAACTTTTTCACATGTGAACAACTCAGCGATATCTGAGGAGGCCGGATTGTCACTATTCTGTGACTTAATCATCCGGGGCGTTGACCAGGTCCCGTCATAGCGCAGATATGCCATCCAGGCGCTGAGGCGAATAATGGGCTCACCGACCGTTTCTCCTGTTGCAGGCGGCTCGGCGCCCACCTCACTGCGCTCAAACCAGGCCAGATACAGGCGGTTGTTGTAAAACACCGGCCTGACGGTGGCCACCAGACTTTTTTCATCCAGTGGCAGGTCAATGCGGAACCATTCCGTCCAGCTGCTGCTCGCCAGCACATCCCCCACACTGAGCGACATATCCAGGGAGCGCCAGTAATAGGTATAAGGGGCACTGCGGGTACGACCCAGAAAGTAATAGGTATCTTCAGCCTGGTCAGTCCCGGCCAGATAGCCACTGATAACCTCGAGGTTAGCCACCTCTTCAAACGAATTCAGGTAACTGAGTACCGCATCCTGCGCGGTATCATTGTTTATCTGGTTCTGATTAAGCTGCGTTTCCATGTCTTTAAAATAGGCGGTTTTGGTGCTGCGCAGCGTCGGGTCGAGATAGTTTTCCGGGTAGTTCTGTAAAGCCATTTCGCCGGCCCAGACACTGTACTCACTCCCCCCTTCGGCCCACAGGGTCAGGTCGTCTGGATCAAGGTCGTGCGTGTTGTAACCCGGGTCCATATTGAGCGTGACGGCGTTAATATGCTGCTGCAGGCTGAAAATAGCCTGCGAGACACGGGAAGTGCTGACCTCACTGGTCACCAGCGGGTCAATCAGCAGGTATTCGTATACGTCGTCAGGTGTCTGAACCAGCTGCAGGTGAGCGTTGCTGCGGTTGCCCGGCACATACTGGCCAAGATAATAGTCCAGCAGGGCCACGCGACGTTGTTCATTAAGCGTGGCGGAAAACGATCTTGTCATGATTGT
>JAVBKE010000204.1:0-11447 GCA_031554185.1 Caryophanales bacterium | reverse complement strand
AAAAGTCCCAATTGTTTTTTGGGCTACGCATATTGGTGCGTGGATCACGCTTCACTGCGTGCGTTAAATCTGGAAATTTCAACGGATCACGTACAAAGAAAATTGGCGTATTGTTTCCAACTAAATCCCAATTTCCTTGCTCTGTGTAGAACTTCATTGCAAAACCACGAATATCCCGCTCGGCATCAGCCGCACCACGTTCGCCTGCTACTGTCGAGAACCTTACAAATACTTCTGTCTCTTTATCAATTTCAGAGAAAAGCATTGCTTTCGTGTATTTCGTGATATCACGAGTTACACGAAACGTTCCGTAAGCACCAGAGCCTTTTGCATGCATTCTTCTTTCCGGAATGACTTCACGATCAAGATGAGCTAACTTTTCCAAAAACCAGTGATCCTGCAGTAACATTGGTCCACGTGGTCCAGCGGTGGCAACATTTTGATTATCAACTACGGGTGAGCCTGTTCCAGTGGTTAATTTCTTATCCTTACTCATTTGTTTCTCCTCCATCTCCTATTTTTTGCAAGGTTCGACAATAATCGAGGCCCTTTCTAGCATCATACAATGTTAAGATCCATTATTCAAGTACGCAATTTTATCTCAAGGGATATCTCTGTCTACCGATGGCATTAGCAGAAAATCACAAAATGTATAATTTTTAACTACCTATAATTCCTACGCTATAACAGCCCTAATTGTTACACTCTTTTGGTATAGACAGCAACATATCGTTTATGAATAACTTGACTCATCGTAGTTTTCAATTCAGTTTATAAATATACCAAAACAACATATTTTTCGCAATTTAATGACAAAAACACGCAACTTTATTTTTCAACAAAGTTGCGTCTAGTTTGATCGCGAAATATTTACTTAATACCTAACAATGCCTTGATACTTTCTAGTGTTGCGCCCTTTGCCTTCTTGACTGCTTTTGGCGGATTCGAAACAGTCACATTTTGTGTTAAATAATTCCTTTCCACAAAAGCTAAATCTTTCGCATCCACAGTGCCATCAAAATTAATATCAGCGCTACGTTTATTCGTTTGCCAATAGGTTTGAATCGCTAATGCATCATTCACATCAATGACATTATCCTTATTCACATCTCCACCGAGCGCCACATCAACATATTCTGTTCCAAGATATTTAGTAGTCCCATAAACGATCTCATCGACAATCTGATACGCTTCACTGAAACCACCGTACGTTGTGAAATGCCCTGGAACGTCTTGGATGACTTTAAAATCTTCTGTTGTAACTGGTAACCCCGATATAAAAAACTGTCCTTTCGTATCAATCGAGCCCAAATATGATTTCCCAGTATAATCCTGTACTGACATGACAACGCCAGCCTTCGTGAAGTCTTTTGACTGATCCAGTAATCCATCCGTCCCTTGCAAACCTTCAGGATGAATATAACCGTTCACCTTCGTATAATCCTGCATAATACCGATTGGCACCACATAAGTCAGCGGGCTCGTCACCACATTGCCTACACTAGTAAAAGTTGATTTTACGTTACTGAAGCTCGAGCCTAAAGCGTAGGAAGTCTGGTTCGCATTTGTTAATTTAAGCGTCACATCGATCGTGGGTACATCTCCTGAAACCTCTTTATTGCCATCAAAAGCCACTGTCACATCTGATTTTGTTGAGGTTGTTGTTGGATTAGTCGTCACAACTGCCAGCGTCCCGCCAAGATCCCTAGCTACTGGATTCAGCGAAATATCAACAATATTTGTATCACCATTGTTTGTTGTAAAATTGTAATTCGCTTTTAATACCGTGCTGACATTATTCCCTGTAAGTGTGATCTTCACTGTATCTCCTGGGCGAGCAATTACACGTCCAAGTCGCGTCTGACCATCTGGCTGTCCATAGACATAAGAAACATCATTCCTAATAAAAATATACTGTTTCTGACCCGCTGTGTTCGTTGCCTCATCAATCCCTTCGAACATGACAGGCAAAACGTCTTGTGATGGCAACATCGCAATTTGATCTTTCACCTGACCATTCTCATCCAAAGTCAATTTCGCTGTAGGAAATAAACTATTATAATAGTACCAAATGCTATTCTGGGATTGATCAGCCTGGAAACCAGCTGCCTTTCTCACAGCAACATTTTTATCAAAAATTGAAGCTGTCATATCAACAAATTGTTGTCCAGGTTCAACCTCAATGAAAGGGTTGCCTGCCTTTTCTCCTGCTACTTGAACATCATACGAAGGCATCTGATTGTCAACGAAGAAATCTTTCGTAATCGTATAGGTCTTTCCTGCATCATCGGTACCAATCAGCTTTAGATTGTAATGTCCCTCTTTTGGTGCATACGCCTTGGCCGAAATTGGGTGACCGTCATCATTCGTAAATGGATAGTAGTAACCACTCCAAAGAACCCAAGAATATGGAACACCTTCATCCCTACCAATACCATCAATCGTACCAATCACACCTAAATCAACACCGATATCCGCATCACTGACAACAACATCGATCGTTCTCATATGCGATTTCAACACCACATTCGTGAACATTCTTCTTTCCTTAAACGTCCCCTTAGCCAGAGACGTTGAAATGGACCCCTGACCATGGCCCATACTTTCAAAACCCCGATCTACATAATGAACACCAAAAGGCACTTGATATGTCTCAGCCGGGTTCTCCGCATTGGTTACAACAAGATAGCCTTCGTAAATCCCTTTTTCAGCAGACTTTGGTATCGATAAGGTCACATTAATTTTCTTCGAACTGTAACCTTTTAATTTAACACTTTCACTGGTTGTAACCGTTACACCATTTTTAGATGCATCTTTCGATCCACGTAAATTGGATTGGAACTTTGCCGCAACAGTAAAGTTTTTGACACTCGCTGCTTTGTTAAACAGCGTCACAGCACGCGACTCTTTAATATCCTTGTCATTAAAACTGATATTGCCATAGCTGAGCGCGGCAGTGTTTATTTTAATCAACTTCTCCTTGTTGTTGATAACCGAAGGCGTTTTCTCAGTCACTTTCACTTCGAAATCGGAATGAACAGCGCTTTAAGGATCGATGCGCCCTGCGCCAACTTCAAATACGCTATATGGCTGACTGAGCGGATCGGCGGTATTCATCAGAATCGCTTTCACATCTTCCGGCTGCAAATCAGGTTTGCTTTGGAGTAACAATGCTGCGACCCCAGCAGTTGCTGGGGTGGCCATTGATGTCCCACTAAGACTGCTGTAGGCAAATTGATAATTACCCGGATTATCATGGTCATTGACAAACGCTGGCACCGTTGATAAAACATTTACGCCAGGTGCAGTCACCTCAGGTTTGATTTCATAGGTCACACGGGATGGTCCTCTTGAACTGAAATCAGCTAAAACATCGCCTACGGTCGTGATATGGCCAAGATCACTAAAGGAAAACTGATTACTTCCAGCAGCTACTTTTTGTGCAACGAGAAGCCCCTCAGCATTTGTTAATGAGAATGATGGAATAAAATTGGCTCCGCTACCTAAGTTAAATGGTAAATGTCCTTCACTCGGATTGTTATTATAAATCAAGACCGCAACAGCACCACGATTTTTTGCTTGTAAAATTTTATCGTTAATCGTATTATTGCCTCGTTGAATCAGCACAACTTTACCACCGACTCGTTTATTCGCGCCTGTATAGTTGGCCTCTTGTCCAAGCCCTACATCAACAATTGGATAAGTCTGCTCCTGTAAAGTAGCAATATTATCTGAAAATCCTTTTGCCATCAAATGTAGATCAGCACCCGCTTCAGCAATCGTCCCCTTCATTGTGGCAATATCATTCGGCACATTGCTAGCGCCTACCGTCAATGCGAGTGATGCATTTCCTGGGGAGCCAAGCGTGTACAAACCATTCCCTGCATTACCGGCTGCCACAACTGCTGTTACACCATTCAAAACAGCATTATTAATCGCAATACTAGTTGGGAACAACGGATCATTATAGTTCGCACCAAGTGATAAGTTCAAAACATCCATCCCGTCCGTCACCGCTTTATCAATTGCTGCAATGATGCCATCACTTGGCCCGCCACCACCCGGTCCTAAAACACGATACACATAAAGCTCCGCACCTGGGGCAATTCCCGTTGTTGCATACTCACTTATCTTCTTCCCCTGACCAACAATTGTGCCAGAAACATGTGTACCATGCTCAGTGTAATAATCCGAGCCATCGCCAGCACCCGGCTTCCCAGCTAAAGCCCAATCAGCATAAGTCGTCTCCATTGGATCAGCATCATTATCAATGAAATCCCAACCCTTGACTGAATCGATGTTGACACTTTTCGGATCTGTGCCTACTTTCGCCCGATATCCCTTATAGGCGTCTGTTAAATCAGGGTGATTATAATCAATTCCCGTATCAAGAACGGCTACCTTTACCCCCTTTCCAGTGACACCTTCGTCATGCAATTGATTGATATGTAGAAAGGCATTCTCAGCTGCCATCCCTTTTTCAGGTGCCTCTTGTGATAGCATGCTTCCATCACTTGGACGCTCAACTTGAACCGTTGCATTACTATAAATCGCTTTAACGGCCTTTGACCTCAGCAATCCCTCTACCTGACTGGCTGGGATCTTAAGTGATACACCATTAAAAGCGGTCTTAAAATGCCTATCAATTCTCAACTTTTTTGCACTGCCATCATCACTTTGTACAGCTGTATTGACATCTTTTTCAAATGTTTCATGATCAGTATCCACTAACCTTTTTGCTTCACTTGCAGACAAAGCCTCTCCGTTTTCTGCTGCTTCTAACACAGCTACTTTCTGCGGTTTATGATTGAACTGTACAATGACAGAGATTGGTTCTTTACTATCTAAATCTGTGTTCGGATTCAAAAGAAGACCTGACCGATCATCTGTAGCAACTTGCGCTAGGGCTTGGCGCTGTTCTGGCGTTAAATTAGCTAACACACTTTCCGCATTTGTTGGCGTTTTAGCTTCTATCTTAGATACTTGAGTAAAACCCGATGAAAAGAAACTTCCCGTCACCAAAGCAGCACTAAACGCACACATTGCTGTCTTTCTAGCAACCCGCTTCCCTACACTTTTAAATCTCTGGTTCATGAACATTCCTCCCTTTAGATAATCGATCTGTCTTTAAAATTTTATGACCTGTCCTTTGAGAAAAGTCCCGACTATTTGAAAAATTGCATGATTAAGAAAACAACTAGATCTCTTTCAACTCTCGAAAACCAATTTGAACATGCAACTGATAAGGTAGGCAAATACCTGTAGATAACGCCAATATAAACTTTCACCTAATCTATTTTAAAACAGCTAGGCAGCAAGACTTTCCGGCTAAATTTTTCTAGAAAATACCTTAAATTTGTATACATCAAACGTATTTCCGTTTATAATGTGTTTGAGGTGTTTACAATGGAGAAGGCACAAAACATGAATACAAATGTAAAAATGATTCTCAAACAAAAACGATGGTCAATACGACAACTTGCAGAAAAATTAGATCTCCCTGCTAGCTCACTTAATGATAGTTTAAAAAGTAAAAAAGGTCTGCCAATTGATATAGCCCTCCGTATTGCAGAAATGTTTGGCTGCACAGTTGAAGAGCTGGCTAGTAATGACTTCGTAACCCAAGAAGACATTCCGCTTTCAGCAATTCAAGTTCTGGCAGCACACAGACCAAATAGTGGGGACTACACAGAAGATGAATTAGACGAAATCGAAGATTTCAAGAAATTTGTAATGTTAAAACGAAAAAACTAAATAGGCAAGAAGAGTGATTGCTTGGCTTATGAAGATTTGCTCATTGTATGTGCGAGGGAAGGTGTTTATATCGTAGAAACAATATGCGACATGATAGACAGCATTGCCGGAACAGGAACAACCTTATTAGGGAAAACTACACGCAAAGAAAAATTTTTTCTATACTAATTAATAAACAGCCTAAAATCATTGCATTGAGAGGAGTATTTTAATGAACAATGATAGACGATCTGTATTTTACAATGACGCTCATGCTCGCATTGTAGAAAATGGCGTTGATACAATTCTTGCCGTACTCGATGGCGATAACATCAGTGAAAAGGAAAGCCTATTATTGTGTCTTGATAAGTACTTAGATCCTTATTTTGGGTATGAATTACCTCATGCTAATGAAATATTTCTTCTACTAGAAAAACAATTATTCGAGGATCATCCTATTTTTATCAAGAATGATATTCTGTCTTTATTAGAGCTCTACTGCACCATTCCCCTTCACTATATGGAGAAGGACCTAAGCCAAATTGATGCTAGTCTAAGCAAGCGATAGGGCCCGGCGCGTACTTGATGAGACTTAAAGTGTGTTTGGAGTGAAATCATGTGAAGCTTTATGAAAATAAACGATTTAAAATTTGGAGGAATCATATATGAATAAACCCGTCGTATTAACAGGTGTTAAACCTACAGGTGTTCCACATATCGGAAATTATATTGGCGCCATTAAACCTGCTCTAAAGATGGCAAAAAATCCTGAAATGCAGGGCATGTATTTTATTGCTGATTACCACGCCCTAAATTCTGTACAAGACCGAAAGGAATTTAACCAGTATACCTATGAAATTGCAGCGACTTGGTTAGCGCTGGGGCTTGATCCTAGTAAAGTCATTTTCTATCGCCAGTCTGATATCTCAGAAACACTGGAATTAAATTGGATTCTATCTTGTTTGACACCAAAAGGTTTAATGAACCGCGCGCACGCCTATAAAGCGAAAGTAGATGCGAACAAACTAGAAAACCTTGATGCTGATGCAGGTGTTAACATGGGACTTTATACCTACCCAATTCTAATGGCAGCTGATATCTTATTACCGCAAGCGAGTTTTGTCCCAGTTGGCAAAGATCAGATACAACATGTAGAGATTGCAAGGGATATCGCGACCTACTTCAATAATACATATGGGGAAACTTTCACTTTACCAAACCATGTTGTTCAAAAAGAGACAGCGGTCATTCCTGGACTTGATGGTAGAAAAATGAGCAAAAGTTATGGCAATACAATCACAATCTTTGCCGAACCTGCTAAACTGAAAAAACTCATTTTCAAAGTCGTCACAGATTCTTCGCTACCCACTGATTCGAAGAAAACAGAAGACTCTACTCTATTTCTCCTATATAAGGAATTCGCAACACTAGAAGAAGTCAAAGAAATGGAAAAGCGTTACCTCGAGGGAATTGGTTGGGGTGAAGTGAAACAAAAAGTCTTTTATGTCCTGAACCGTGAATTGGAGAAACCACGCCAAATTTATAATGAGTTAATGGAAAACCCAACGAAGATCGATGATATTCTAAAAGAAGGCGCTATGAAAGCTCGCGCTTTGTGCAAACCTGCACTGGAGGATGTAAAACGTAAGATTGGTTGTTGATTTCGTTTTCAAATCAGGGTTTGTCTGAAAAAGATTTATGAGAGGGTTTTGACAAGCATTTTCGGGAGTACTGCGGAGAAAAAATCGCAAATATCAAGAATATTCAAGATTTTTTCAGACAAGCTAGTCGGAAAAAATCTTCAAAAAGCTTTCAATAATCCTTTTCAGACAGATCCTAAGTAATTAGTCGTATCCTTTGTATGTTTTCCCAAAATTCGTACACTACCGTATTGGTCTTGTGCAATTTCTTCGCTGGCTTCTTTGTGAACAGGTATCTTTCAAGGTTCAGGACTTGACCACTTATTACGAATGCTTTCGATTTCTTGAATACTGCGGAAATCCAGTCTATCCCTACTTCTAATTGCTTTTCTTTTGGTCTCAACATGGCATCTCCCCTAATTGTTAATTAGTTCCATTTCGCGTGTCCAAACTGCACTTTTTTGGCGTAACTCCAAATCGCTGTAACCCTATCTATTCCTCCGTTTTTTCTCCTTTTTTTCTCCTTTTCTTGTATTCAAGGGTGGTATTACTAGGCACCCTACACGGAATCTTGCTTTCTTTCCAACTGATAAACACTATCTCGCTTACGCTCGGGAACACCTACGCCCTATCGCTGCCGCTCTGGCTTCCCCTTCGGACGCCAGCGGGCTTACGTCGTTCCTTTCTGGCTAGCTAGAGTGTTATTATTAGTGCAACCAATTTCTTGTTAGTGATTGATTTTACACTCTTATTACAATCAGTATGAAATTGTCAAAGAACTTCGCTAGATTATCTTTTGCTTTTGAATCATGAGGTTTTGCATTCTTTTAACGCTCACCTGCAATTCACCTTGATATTACAATTCAAATCAATTCATGATATAATCTATGTATCAATTTGATACATAGATTATATTTTCATTTCGATACATTGTCAATATATTTTTGTATCATATCGATACATTTTACAAGTGAGGGTTTCTTATGAGCATTTTTTCTGAAAGATTAAAAAAACTTCGGGTAGAAAAAAAACTAACTCATCAAGAGTTAGCTAATAAAGTCAGTGTAAATAGAGTTACCTATACCAATTGGGAGAACGGAAAAAGAAGCCCTGAGCTTGATAAAGTTGTGGAACTTGCTCGAGAACTCGATTCTACTTTAGATTATCTATCAGGTAATACAGATTTCAATGCCCTTAGTTTAACACCTGACGACCTAAAAAAAATGAACCATGATGAAATAAAACAACTCCAAAAGGAGCTAGAAAAAAATATAAATTCTATTTTCTCTATTGGAAAAGAAAAATTTGGTGTTAGTGACGAACAAATGAACGAAATTAAAAAGGACATCCTCAGTGACTTTCTAAAAAAAGACAATAAACCAGAATGACGAATTAATGTCAAACTGGTTTATTCGTTTAATTATTCAAAATATTCATCTATAGTTTTCATTTCTCCGCAACCTACAACAATTTTCCCACTATCAGGAGTTAAAAAGATACCGAGTCTTTGAACCATCATATCTTTTTCAGTAGGCTCAAGATGAAGATGTTTTCCATCTTGAAAATTATGAGCTAACCTGATCAACTCAGTACCAAGCCCTAATAGAGCGTTTTTACTTAAGAATAAATTCGCTTTAGATGAAGCAGTAATATCATTGCCTTTATCATCGAAAATTTGAAAAACTGCAACGTTGTCTGCCTTCGCCTCAAATTTATCATCAGCATCATTTTCAATATCAATATTATATATCATTCTAATACCCCTTTTCTTAAAATTTATCAATAATGTTCCCGTTCTCATCAATCACAATGTGAAAAGATGCTTTAGATTTCCATTTACCTGCGCTTGTTTTCTTTTGAATTTCAACATTATAGTGGTCAGTAGCATCTGGATATTTCGGCTTAATTGGATGAGCATCGTCACCTGTATCTTTTCGAAAAATAATTTGTGTATTATCGTCAACTTTACAAATAATATTATTCCCTTTGACCTCACCATTCTTGATGAGTGTTTTAAATTCATCCAAAGCAGAGGTAGCCGTACTACTCCCCATTCCTTTTAGCTCATCTGCCTTATCGTCGAATTCCACAAAATGATCGACTTTACTCCCAGCCTTAACCGCAACTGAATTCCCCTTCGTGTACCATGCCGTTGCTGCTGCAGGCGCAGCTCCACCAATTACGTAGGCAACACCTTCGTTTCCTATCGTATCCGATACGCCTTGCGCCAGTCCTTCCGTAATCACCCATGGCTCTGTTAGCACGGTCTTAAAACCTTGGGCGGCCTGCCCTCTAGCTTGTTTCGCACATTTTGTTGCCCATTCAGGTTCCACCGACGCTGGCAATCTGCGAACAATCATTAAGCTGACGCCGCCTTTTGCCATGCTCACTGTTTCCTTCACAAATCCTTGCAAGGCATCAACTGCGCCTCCTGCTACATTCTGAATGGCCTCTCCTGCATGTTCTAACCTTGCCTCCCAGCGTTCACTTCGACTCGATACTTCCCTGTACATGTCTCTCGCCTTGTTTTGGTACTCGTCGTCCATATTTTCAAATGGCACTATCTCGTTATCATGAATGGCGTGCAATTGCTCTACTAGATTGCGCATTGATTTGATTTTCCTTGCAATCTCATCCTCTAACATTTCACTGACGCGCTCATTATGTTTTTCATCTGCCCGCTCGTCATCTGTTAAACCGATATCAATTCCCCAATCTATATTGGGGTTTAATCGTCTGCGTAGTTCTTCATCTAAATCTTCTACAGAATTGTCAATCGAACGAATATTGGCTTTTACGTCATCTCGGTCAACGACGATATCTCTTTCCAAATATAGCGCACCCATGATTCCTTGCATCACTACTGTATAGCCTGAGAAAATATCATTCAAGTCATTCAGTTCTTCGAGCTGAATCTGGACAGATTTTTCTAGTTCGTCATGTTCTTCTTTAAGTTGTTCTACCGCCTTTCCTTCATTTTGGTCTAACTGGTCTTTGACTACTTTCATTGCCGCTTGCAATTCTTCTATTGCCGTTTTGAAGGTCAATATTCTATAACAGATTTCTTCTAGTCTATCATAATTCAGTATGATTTCCCTTACCACTTTTCTCCCCCTTTCTCATTTCCCTTTCATCCCAAGGACTATCGGAATTGTGCATCAGTTAGCGACTCATCGATTTCTTTACACTTTTTGATTAGCGCTTCAACAATTTCCTCTGCCTTCATGTACGATGTTGCGTTGTCAAAATCCATGTCATCAAAGTGCTTCTTAATCTCCTGGCGTGCATCAGAGACTGATTCTTCACATCGACTGATTCGGCTGCGACAATTCTCCCTACTGTACTCACTCATAGTTTCACCAGCTCTTTCGCCATTTGCTCGTCTTTTTCTGCATAAGCAGCGTAGACAAATTTGACATTCTTCTGATATTGATTCAAAGATTTCAAGAGTTCTGGTGCTTTTGTATCACGCATGTTGTTCAATACTTCATTCATTTCTTGGGTGAAATCAGAACGCATCTCCATTAGTTCCGATTGCGTTTGTTCAAAGAATTGTGTCGAATAGGGTCTAAATGCTTCAATCGCACGATCCATTTCCTGAATCCCATTCTGAAATGCTTCATCATTGATCGTAATTCTCTCAGTCATTTACATCACCCCGCTTAATTTCCTATAATAGTCAGCAGTAACAGCTTCCGGTGCAAATCCAAAATGGGCCATGCGCTTTTCCTGCACTAATTCCTTTTTCATTTCAAGTACTAACGCTCGTTCATGTCGATTTGAGTAACCCAGATGTGTCACGCGCTTAATCAGTGGCGCCGTAAATTGTATGTATTTCTCACCAAGCAATGTTCCGACAGGATAGACAATACCAGCATAAGGAAAATAGTGTTTGCCATCCTCTGTATGAAGAAACCGGTGTGTAATGACAATTTGAAGCCTCATCACATCTGGACCTGCCAGCTCTGGAAAGTACTCCTTTTTCAGTTCAACTACAGTCCCAAGTGGCAGAATCGGTTCTAGCACGCAAATGGTTGTCACTAGAAAACACTGTAACTGTTCCTTGCTAAACAG
>JAVBKE010000235.1:0-30595 GCA_031554185.1 Caryophanales bacterium | reverse complement strand
TCAATCTCTTGTTGGTGTATTTGGCTCTGCGGCAAGGTTTTTCTTGGGATAAAGTGATGGAGATCCCATACCAACCACAAATGTGGCGTACATTTGTGTTGCCAATTGCCTATGTAGCTTTTAACCTTTCTTTGGCACAGTCAGTCTTTGTACCGCTGGCAAGAGAGGTGAAACAACCGTTGGCAATTAAGCATGGTACTATTCTAGGTGGTGTGCTATTAACGATTATCTTAATTCTTAGCCACATCACATTGGTGACATTTAGTGATCTGCAAGCGGAAGGAATTCCAACAGCAGCAGTTATGAATCAGGTTGCCCCATTTCTTGGCGGTTTGTTTGTAATGATTATTTTTGGCGAAATATTTACCTCAATCATAGGAAATGCCTACGGAATTGAGCGACAACTCCATAGGCACTTGAATCTTTCTTCAATGGCTATTTACATCTTCTTTTTTCTTGGTGCTTTAGCGCTTGCACAATTTGAATATGCTAGGCTATTGGCATTACTTTACCCACTGTTTGGCTATCTCAGTGTGATATTTCTAGTCTTACTTTTCGTTAAGAAAGCAGAGTAATCGCTTTTTTACAATGTAAGTATAATGGGCTGATCCTTTGTGATGACGATGGTATGCTCATACTGGGCAACAAGGCTTTTGTTTGGTGTGACAAATGTCCAACCATCTCCAGTATCAACAACGTTCCATGCGTCTTCCGATACGAATGGTTCTACTGCAAGGACTTGACCTTCCTTCAGTAGTTCACTATCCCATGGATCGAAATAATTTAAAATATGATGTGGTTCCTCATGGAGACTTTTTCCGATACCATGGCCAGTCAAGTTTTTAATGACCTTAAATCCATGGTCGCGGGCAGTTTTGGCAACGATTTTACCGATATTCGCTTTTTTTGATCCAGCTTTGGCTTTGCTTGTCGCTTGATTAAAAGCATCGATTGCTGCTTTACAGAGCGCGGCTTTTACCTCTGAGCTATTTCCAACTACAAATGAAATACCTGTGTCGCCATAGTAGCCGTTCATTACAGCCGACACGTCAATATTGACAAGGTCACCATCTTGAATAATACGTTTTCCTGGGATGCCATGAGCGACTTCCTCATTGACACTGATACAAGTGTAGCCCGGGAAATCATACTCTGTGATAGGGGCAGAAGCAGCGCCGAAATCCTTCAACAATTCGCCTGCAAGTTCATCAATTTCTTTCGTCGTCATCCCTGGCGCAGTAGCTTCTTTCAGTTTATCACGTACTCGTGCGACAATATTTCCTATTGCTTTCAATCCATCTAAATCCTCTTGGCTCGTTACAATCATCGTTTATCCCTTCTATGGCTCAAAAATTTTTCTTGGTAAAACTATCTTGCATGATGGGTATTATTTTACGCTAATTATTTGTTTTTGTCAGAAATTCTAAAAAAAATCTTAATTTATAGCATATGATTGGTGCTAGTCAGTTAATGAAATAGCTTAACTTGACTCGTTTTCTTCAAAAAAATAAAGAGACCATTTTCACGCCTCTCTACTTTTATCTTACCTATTTTATCTCTTTTATTTATGAATAATCTTATAGTTCTTGTGATTAACTACCGTTTTTTCATCGACTTCAAGTTGATCAAAATTTTCCATATACGTGAGATCGACAATTACAGAGTTCTCATTGATTTTCTCTACGATGCCTTGTAATCCATCGCGAAATTCGATTATATTTCCCACTTCTGCAATTTCCATGCCATGACCACCCTTATTAAGATATTGTCTTGTCTTCTTTACCAAAGTA
This sequence comes from Caryophanales bacterium, assembly GCA_031554185.1. Lineage (GTDB taxonomy): Bacteria > Bacillota > Bacilli > JARBTR01 > JARBTR01 > JAVBKE01. Next base: position 28,805 of record JAVBKE010000235.1, on the reverse strand, counting down.
AGAAGTGACTAACTATGATAACATAAATTCCTGCTTTATGCTAGTTTCTAGAGAGGTGCAATACACTGCATTTACTGATGGAGCGATAGATTTTCTTCCAGCACTTGTACAAATTGTCGCAATCCTTGTTCATCTTCTTGACCAAAGCGATCAAGCTTTGGACTGTCAACATCGAGCACCCCAATCAGTTTATCATTGATGACAATCGGGAGGACAATCTCAGACCTAGATGCACTATCACAAGCAATATGTCCAGGAAATTGATGAACATCTGCGATTCGAAGCGCTTGCCGATTCGCAGCTGTTGTGCCGCAAACACCTTTTCCAAGCGGAATTCGAATACAGGCAGGGAGTCCCTGGAATGGTCCAAGCACTAATTCTTTTCCATCGAAAAGATAAAATCCAACCCAATTAATATCGTCAAGAAAACAGCCAAGAAGTGCAGCGGCATTGCTTAGATTGGCAATTTGGTTTGGCTCATCAGAAATGAGATGAGCTAATTGCCGGCAAACTAATTGATAATTTTCATTTTTGCTACCTGGATAACTTTCTTTTGTAAACATAATCATACTTCCCTTCACCTCAAGAATTTATGTGCTGAGTCCTAGATAATGAACATGACTTATTCAGCCATTGCCCAACATAGAAAAAACATATCCTACAGCAAGATTTCATGATAAAATGGGTACTGTATATAATTTATTAAAAAAAGTGGTTTTTTGCAAACAGGAGGAGTTACAACACATGTGGTTAGTATTGCTAATAATTGCCACGATCGCAGTCGTTTTATTTCTAATTGGATTTTTAATGCGTCGTAGACAATTTGCTTATATAGATGATCTTGAAATTAGAAAAATTGATTTAATGAGTAGACCAGTATTAGAAGAAGTTTCCCGTGTGAAGGACCTAAACCTGGATGGAGAAACAGAAGAGTCATTTGCAGGTTGGCGCAAACGTTGGGATGTCATGCTATCAATTAGCTTTCCAGAAGTGGAGCTGCTTTTCTTCGAAGCGGAGGAAAATGCTGATACTTTTCGCTTTGGAAAGGTCAAACATCTAGGTGCAATGATTACGACAAGACTAGATGAAATAGAAAAGTCGGTTGATCAAATTTTTTCAGAAATTGATACATTGATGAAGACAGCCAGCAAGAATGAAGAAAGATTGGAAGGCCTTAAAGAGCGATTTAAGGAATTGAAAAAATACATTATCGTTTACAATCATTCTTTCGGTAAAAGTTTACCCGCGATGGAGAGAGCAATTGGAAAATGTTTGGAGCAGTTCCCAACTGTGGATACAAAACTGACAACGGGTGATTATTTTTCTGCTAGTGTGTTACTAGATGATCTGGATTCTAAACATGACTCATTAATAGAAAAGTCGATCTTGATACCAAAATTGTATGAAGAATGTAATAAGAAATTGCCTGAAACATTGACAATATTGATGCAAACCTTTCATGATATGAAGAACGAAGGTTATCCATTGCATAATCTCGATTTTGAGAAAAGACATGCACAAATGGAACAATCGATTAGTGAATCACTCGAAATATTAGCGACCGCCGAGGCATCCCAAGCACAGGAGATAATCCAAGAGGTACAGGCATCCATCAATGTGATTTGCGAGCAATTGGAGACTGAGGAAAAATCAAAAGCTTATATTTTAGAACAGCGTCACCATGTTGATGATAACATGAAGTTGCTCGTTGAACGAATTAAAATTATCAGTGAAGATACAACCAAAATATTGGCTGCATACCGCTTACAAACTGAAGATTTACTGACAAAAAAGAAGTTAGAAGAAGATATCGTCGTTTTGCATGAACAGTGGACTGTGCTCCGGAAAGGTTTTCTAGAGCGTACAAAACCATTTTCAGAAATTAAGATAAGCTTAGTTGAAGTTGAGCAAGCCATCGCGGAGTATTTGGTCATACAGAAGCGTTACAGTGATAGTTTGCTTGCGCTTAGTGAAGATGAGATTTATGCCCGGACAACAATTGTCGATTTACGGGAAATAGTGAAAGAAGTATCCTTTTCGATTAAATTTGCCAATTTACCAGGTGTACCAGAATCATTTACAGAGAACCTGGCAGACGTGAAAATTGCAGTTGCAAATGTTGACCAGAAATTAGAAGATGTGCCACTTGACATGAAAGCAATTACAGCACTTTTGAATGAGGCGAAGGTAAAAGTCGATGCATTAAAATTCCAATCAGATAAAATGATTAGTGATGCAGCAATGGTGGAAAGGGTGATCCTTTATGGAAACCGTCACCGTTTGAAGCGTCCTGCTATTGCTAATGCGTTAAATGAAGCTGAAATTCACTTTAAGCAATGTAAGTACACCGAAGCGCTAGGTATTGCGACACAGGCAATTGAACAGGTTGAATCAGGTTTCTATGACAAGCTTGAGGAAGTTCATCCAGATGCGGCTCAGCAAGATGAGAAAGAAAACGAGCTAGATGAAGAAGTTAATTCTGACGAAAATAAACACGCAGATGCGAAGCGAGTAGAAACAGAAACAGAAACAGAAACAGAAATAGACATTGAAATTGAAGTAAATGCTGATGATAATCAACCTCCACATGAGGTGGAAGTTCCAATTATTCAACAAGAAAAAAAGCCAGCCAAAGTCATTCCAGTCATAGGGAAGCCAGTAGTTGTGCAAGAGGAGCCTGAGCTCAAAAAGACCGATAGTGAACCAGAGCAGATTGATATGAAAAAAGAAGTTAAAGAAGCTGTTCAGACTGATATCGAAGCTGTCTCCCCAATTGAGGAATCAAAGCAGTTACCAGATGATCGCAAAACCACAGTTCAAAAGTCCAAACGTAGTTTCATGTCTTTCTTCGGCAAAGTAAGAGAAAGATTGTCTTTCTTCGGTGCAGATGAAGAAGATGAGGATGACTATCTAGAAGGGTTAGCAGAATCACTTGAGCAAAAAAGAGAGAATCTAGCATTAAAAGCTAAATTGGCAAAAGCGACTGGCTCAGCGGCAGCCATGGAGAGTGAGAAAACCGATGTAGAACCAGAAAAAACTGAAACCAATCACTCAGATTCGCTGCAAATGAAAGTAGATAATAATGGTGTTCAGCCGGCGCCAAGTCGTGCTGAAAGTAAACGGCGCAATCGGTCAGGTGGAAAAAAGTCTGGCAAGCGTATCCATGATGATAGTGATGCATTGCAAGTGGCCTTTGAGGAAATTGATGAGTCAGTACGCTCAAATACAGATAAAGTGACAACTGGAGCTGACACTGAGCAGCCAATGAATGTAAGCCGTTCGCGAAGAGGAAATAACCCTGCCAAGGCAAAAAAAGTTAGTCAAGCAGATATTGATACATCAGTGCAAATAGGCCGGCCATCAAATACTCTGGGCTCTGTAGCTGATAAAAACACACCGATTTCAAGTGACGGTGATGCAGATATTGATGAGTTGTTGGCGGAGGCAGATGCAACACTAGGTAAAATATTCGAAGAAAATAAAGCGTACACAACTTTTAGCTCTGTCAATGAGATCAATGATTTCTACGATGCTGAGGAAACGAAAGCCTTAGATAGAGAAGATGTTAAACAAGAGAAAAAGTAGCCAGTTTAGAAATTGAATGTGTAAGCTAGATGTTTTATGCTTTATCATAACGTAGATGCGGAAATTTAGTTTTCCGCTTTTTTCTTAGCCAATTGATATAATAAAATAATTCCTCATCATGTTAGTAACTGTGAAATGAATTCATGCAGTATTTTGAGCTGAATAACGATCAAGTGAAAATAGGAGAGAACTAGATGATTTACTTAGATAATAGTGCTACAACAAGACCAGATGCTGAAGTATTACAGTCATTCACGAAGGTGAATACTGAGTACTGGGGTAATCCGTCTTCAAGCAATGGTTTTGGTGAACAAGCAGAAACCTTGCTAACTAGAGCGCGTCACCAAGTAGCAGAAATTCTTGGTGCAGAGAGTAGTGAGATTATTTTTACAGCAGGTGCAACAGAAAGCAATAATATCGTGATCAAAGGAATTGCCATGCAATATCAAAATCGCGGTATGCATATGATTATTTCTGGGATTGAGCATCCATCTGTTTCTGTTCCAATGGAACAATTAACGCAACTAGGTTTTGAGGTGACGGTTCTCCCAGTCAATCAAGATGGGCATGTTTCGATCTTGGATGTCAAAAAAGCAATGCGTGATGATACGATTCTTGTTTCAATCATGCATGTCAATAATGAGATGGGTGCTGTTCAGCCAATTGCCGAGATCGGCGAGATTGTTCGATCTTATAAGAAAGCCTTTTTTCATGTGGACGGGGTTCAGGGATTTGGAAAGGTTCCTCTTAATATTGTTGATTCATCGGTCGATTTATATTCATTATCGGCTCATAAATTTAATGGCATGAAAGGAACTGGAATTCTGTATATCAGAAATGGGATTCTATTAGATCCAATTATCGCAGGGGGAAGCCAAGAAAGAAGGCTTCGAAGTGGCACGGTAAATGTAGCTGGTGCTGTTTCTGTTGCAAAAGCAATGCGGATTGCTAGTGATAAATTAGCAGATCATGTCGATAACTTAAGAGCGCTACAATTTTCTTTTTACGAAGAAATTAGTCAGCTACCTGAAGTGGTGATGAATACACCACAAATAGGCTGTGCACCACATATTATCAATTTTTCAATCCCAACAATTAATTCTGAAGTGTTTATGAGAATGCTGGAAGAAAAGAAAATATTTGTATCAACAACAAGTGCTTGTTCTTCGAAAACAAGATCGGTTAGTAAAGTGATTAAGGCTTTGGGTAAAAGCGAAGCCGTTGCAGGTAGTTCGATTCGAGTTAGTTTGAGCTATGAGACAACCAGGGCAGAAATGATGACAGCACTTGAAACAATTAAATCAAGTATAACTCGATTAAGTGAGGGCGTTAGATAAAATGGTAAATTATGATCACATGATTGTTCGCTATGGCGAAATTACGTTAAAAGGAAAGAATCGTGGGCAATTTGTTAAGCAACTACAAAAGAATGTAAAACATGCAATAAAAGCATTTCCAGCTGTAAAAATTGATGCACGGTACGAACGAATGGTTTTGACCTTAAACGGTGAAGATTACCATGCTGTTTTAGAAGTTGTACGCAAGATTTTTGGTGTCCTATCACTAACACCAGCACTGAGAACTGCACCAGATCTAGATTCAATCAAAGCGACAGCCCTAGCCTATGCAGTGGAACTAGGTGACCAGGTTAAAACGTTTAAAGTAGAGACGAAGAGAGCTGACAAGAATTTCCCACTCGATTCGATGGCCTGTAGCCGTGAAGTTGGTGCTCACCTTTTGATTAACCGCCAGCCGCTAAGTGTCGATGTGCATAACCCCGACCTCAGGCTTTTGGTTGAAATCAAAGACGATGCTGCTTATATTTCTGGAAAAACTGAAAAGGCAGTTGGTGGGTTACCGATTGGGTCAGGTGGCCGTGCCATGTTGATGCTTTCAGGTGGTATTGATAGCCCTGTTGCTGGTTATATGATTATGAAACGCGGCGTTGAAATTGAATGTGTTCACTTTGAAAGTCCGCCTTATACAAGTAGTCGGGCAAGACAAAAGGTAGTTGACTTAGCAGAAATTCTCTCACATCAAAATGGGAAAATGGTACTTCATATCGTTCCGTTTACCGAAATTCAAAAGCAAATCCATGACTGTATTCCTGATCGTTATTCCATCACTGTAATGCGCCGGATCATGATACGGATTGTGGAAGCATTGCGAAAAAGACGTGAGGCAATGGCGATTGTCACAGGAGAAAACCTTGGACAAGTAGCCAGCCAAACTTTAGAAAGTATGTATACGATCAACGAGGTGACCAACACACCGATTCTGCGTCCATTGATTTCAATGGATAAAAACGACATTATTGCGATTGCGCGAGAATTGGATACGTTTGATATTTCGATCAGACCTTATGAGGATTGCTGCACAATCTTTAAGCCGAGTAGTCCAAAAACGAAACCGCGTCGTGAAAAAGTTCATCAGTTTGAAGACGCATTTGATTTTGAGCCAATGATTGAAAAAGCCGTTCAAGAAACGGAAAAACTAATTTTTAGTAATCGTGGGAAGAAAGAAGATGCACTTGATTCACTATTTTAGGTTTTTCGCATGATTAGAAATCAACATGCTTATTTGAAAAAAATACAACGAGGTGGCGCTGTCACCTTTGTCAAAAAATGATTCAATATCGGAGATATTGAATCATTTTTTTTAATTATTTAAGCAATATTCTAATCGCAAATCTACTCTTAATCGCGTTGTTGTGGACTTTTAAATTAAATACCTAAAATTTTCTAATTTTCAAATTGTATATTCATTTGCTTTTTGACACACATTAACCTCACAAGGAGGTGAAAACTCATGCAAAAGAATAAATTAGTCGTTCCTGGAATCCAACACGCTCTTGATCAAATGAAGTACGAAATCGCTTCTGAATTTGGAGTAACTCTTGGTGCTGATTCAACTTCTCGTGCTAACGGTTCAGTTGGTGGAGAAATTACTAAGCGTTTAGTCCAAATCGCTCAAAGCAGCCTTACAAAATAATATATACAATGGCTACGGAAGCATGATCGCCACTGGCGATCGTGCTTCCTTTTAAATTGCCCGAAATTTCCGCAATAATTACCTGGCGAATAATCTCCGTTCCACTCCAAATCTTGATTTGGCAAGTGGAACGCATGTCAAGCGTGCCTTGTGAGACAATCCTGAAAGGCGCAGAAGAGGAGCGACATTCCAATGGGCCCAAGCTCCACTCCAAATCGTGAACCCAGTTAGCATACCGGAATAACCAGCAATTCATATCTGAGATTTTAGCTGTTAGATTAAATCCCAATTTATTTTGGTTGATAGGTTATTTCAATTGCTTGATGGGTTCCAAGTTGGACTATATCTCCAGTGACAATGGGAATCGGTTCCCGGAAAATTGGACCGTCATAGACAAATGTATGGTATTCACCGTTTTCACCGCAGATATCACTACCGGTAGCAGCAATTTCTTTTAATAAAGGGAGCGTTATAGTTTGTCCGAGAAAATGGTCGCCAAGCGCATCGCTTTGAACGATTTTGATCATTGCTTTAAATCCACTCGTAATCACTTCATTAGCCAATTGTTCTCGGTTCTCTTGCCAGAGTGGCAGCATACACTCTAGCCCTACATTCTTGCAACGCTCTGTATTCCACGCCAAGTGTCCGATAATATCAATATCACCAAAAACACAAGCTTCAGCTCCTAAATCTTTCGCTTTTAATAGGCCTGTTTCAAGTGCATTACCATATTCATCGGGTTGGCAATAGCAAGGAATGAGCGGGATGCCGAGACTACCCGAGACTGCCTGTAATAGTTCGCTTTGCATGCCATGAAACCATGACCGTTCCTGCTCGGGATTAATGGTTGTAAGCATTGCCACCGGTGTATGACCTGCTTTCATCATCCTGTGTAATGCTAAGGCACTATCTTTCCCACCACTATACGAAATCACAAATTTCAAAATTATAGCCTCCCTATTACTTGAATTTTCTAGCATCGTTGATACCAAAAAAATGTTGCTTTTATCATATCACCAATTTTGCTATTATGCCTATCAGATTTTTGCTAGGGTGTATCTGAAAAAGCGCTCATAAATTTTTTCAGACATACCTTATGATTTCTCCGCAGGAAAATCGATTGTGGTAAAATGACAGTAACAAACTCGTGAGCCTTATTGAATAAGGGGTGGGACAATGTCAGATTTTCATGAAATTATTAATTTTGATGATTTACCTGTCAGAGTGTTGATACATAAAGTTGAAAAGTACAAACTACACTGGCATCGTAGTATTGAGATTATCTTGGTGCTAAAGGGGTCCGTTCGCTTGATGCTGAATGGAGAAGACTACACATTAGCTGAAGATGATTTGGTGCTGATTAACTCTAGTGCTATTCACAGCACGATTCATGATCAAGGTGCTGATAATATGTTGTTAGCATTGCAAATTCCAATTGAATATTTTAGAAACAAGGAGATTGATTTTTCTAATTTACAAATTCGTTGTATTTCGAACAGCGGTAATCGAGACATTCCTGTTTTTAAAGAAATCCGCAAGTGTATTGGGGAAATTGTTCATGAGTTAAACAAAGCATCATTTGGCTATAAACTGGCTATTGAGAGCCGGATTGATGCAATGATTACCCTTGTCCTACGCAATTTTGCGACAATTGAAACACAGATGGTAGAAAGTAATTTAAATCGAGTCCAAAGCATTCTTGATTATATTGATGCTAATTTTAGCGAGCGAATCAGTCTAGAAGATATTGCCGAACGAGAGCATCTGAGTACCTACTATATGTCTCATTTTTTTAGAGAGAAGGTAGGCATTTCTTTTAAAGCGTATTTAAAGAATATTCGCTTGAAGAAAGCACATTGGCAGATTTCTAACACGAATAAAAGCGTGATTGAAATTGCCGTCGATTGTGGATTTGCCAATGTGAAGGCGCTCAATAAATTGTTCAAAGAAGTGTATGATATGTCTCCTGGCGAGTACCGGAAATCGAAGGAATTTATCAGGGTCGAGGAAGATGAGGAAGGAAACTTTGAGATTTGTTATCTCGATGTTGATAAATTACAGGCATTTGATAAGTTGACTTCTTATCGCGAAGTAAGTAATGAGTACGCTTCATCTCCAAGGGATCGCGTTCTGATTAGAGGCGTGCATGTACTCCGTTTCAATGAGACGAGGCCACTTATTCCATACTGGCGCTATTTGATCACATTTGGGCGCGCTTATGATTGCTTACGGATGGAATCACAGACGCAGCTTCGGATGTTACAGGACGAGATCGAGTTTCAATACATTCGATTCCATGGCATATTTAGTGATGAGATGCGTGTCGTTGAAAAAAATCAAGCGGGACAATTGCAATTCACATGGAATTACATTGATAGTTTGTTTGACTTTCTGCTCAGTATTGGTTTAAAACCGTTTGTTGAATTTACTTTCATGCCAAGTGTGTTGAAAAGTAAAAATTTCACCGTGTTTCAGTACAAAGGAAATATTTCAATGCCTCATGATTTTTCAGAATGGCGTCAGCTGATTACTGCTTTTCTGGCTCATTGTGTTAATCGTTATGGACTAGCGGAGGTACTTACTTGGTATTTTGAGGTGTGGAATGAACCCGATTTAATGTGGATGGACTCTGAAGAGGATTTTTATCAATTTTTTGTAGAGACGGTTTCTGCCGTGCACGCTGTCCATGCTGATTTTAAGATTCTTGGTCCTTCCACAATGAGTGGTTATCTTGAAAAAGGTGGGTTTCTGGGCAATTTTCTCGCATTTATCGAAGAAAGGCAATTAAAGAATATTGATATTAGCTATCATCTTTATGGGGACATGGTGACGTTTGACTCAATGGGGCGTCTCAGGACACATGGCGTTTGTGAAAAATCGTTTTTTACGGAATCAATTCATCAAACTAAACAGTTGGTTAATTCTTTTGATCGAAAAAAAGAGGTTCATCTGACAGAGTTTAATTTTTCAGCAGCGAAAAATAATGACCTCTTGGATACTGCTTTTATGGCACCGTTTGTTATTGATACGGCTTTGAAAAATATTGGGAAGCTGGATTCGCTTGGATTTTGGGCTGCTTCTGATATTTTTGAAGAGAGCACAATTTCAGATGCTCCTTTTCATGGTGGCTACGGTATGATTAGCAAAGAAGGAATTAAAAAGCCATCCTACTGGGGTTATTGGTTTCTCAGTCAATTAGGGGACGTTGTGCTTGAGCGAGGAGAGGACTATATTGTTACGAAGAATGGAGAAGATATTCAAATTCTCCTTTACAACTATGTCTATGTCGATAAATTCTATCGCAGAGGTGATTCATCTCATATGACTAACGCTAATCGGTATGATGTGTTTGAAGAAGCAAGCGCGGTTCAACATTCGTTTCGATTTGGAGAAAGAAGTGGTCGCTATCGATGTATGGAAGTGCAGTTTGATCAGCAGCATGGTTCGCCATTTGATGCTTGGGTTAAGATGGGTGTGCCGATCAATTTAACCTCAATAGAAAAGCAGGTACTTCATGCAGCTAGCTTGCCGGCAATTTATACGAGTGAGATTGAGGATTTAAAAGCACATACAGCAGTTGTCACGGTAGAGAAACACGGGGTCACCTTATTACAACTGCAGAAATTGTATTAGGAGAAAAGCAAGTATGATCGTAGCCTGGTAGTCATTTTTAAGCCAACATAGGGTAATTCCTTGTTGGTTTTTTCCTGTTTAAAGGGGCATTTGTTGCTGCCCTTGATGATTGATTTAGATATTGTTACGAAAACACAACAAGTAATGCCCAGTAATCGAACATCAAAGGCATCGAACCTAGCCAGATGAACATGTAAAATTTTAATTAGAAATTTGTTTTTAAATAAAGAATTGAAAGGAGTAATCGTTATGGTTAATGTAAAAGCAAAACCGTTTTATTTAGATGATGAAGGTGTGAAGTGGGTCGAAGAAACGCTTGCCTCGATGTCGATTCAGGAAAAGGTAGGACAGATTTTCTTTCCAGTTGGTATAAGTGATGATGAGCAGTATCTGAAGCAACTCGTGGACGGGATCCAGCCAGGAGGAATTATGTATCGTCCAGGGCCAAAGGAAAGTGTTCAAAAGACACATAACTACTTGCAATCCCGCTCGAAGTTGCCGTTACTAACAGCAGCAAATTTAGAGGTAGGTGGTCAAGGAATTGCTAGCGAAGGGACGATGCTTGGTAACCAATTGCAGGTTGCCGCTACGGATGACTCAGAAATGGCTTATAAATTGGGTGTTGTATCCGCCAAAGAGGGTGGTGCTGTTGGTTGTAACTGGGCTTTTGCACCAGTCGTTGATATCGATATTAATTTCCGGAATCCGATTACAAATGTACGGACCTATGGCTCTGATGTGGAGCGGGTAACAAAGATGGGCAGTGCCTATATGCGCGGCTGCCATGAGCATAATATGGCGGTTTCCATTAAACATTTCCCGGGTGATGGTGTTGATGAGCGTGATCATCATTTGTTGACTAGTGTGAATTCGCTGACAAAAAAGGAATGGGACGAATCCTATGGCAAGGTGTACCAAACGTTAATTGATGAAGGGGCAGACACAGTGATGATTGGTCACATTGCACTGCCAGCCTATGAAAATCACTTTAACGGTCAAGGCATCGATCACGAGCCGATTCCAGCGACCTTATCACCAACGCTTTTGCAAAAATTACTGCGTGAGCAACTTGGCTTTAACGGACTCATTTGTACAGATGCAACACCAATGTTAGGTTTTTGTGTAGCGGAAAAGAGAAGCGTTGCTGTGCCACAAACGATTGCCAATGGCTGTGATGTACTGCTTTTCAACGTCAATATTGAAGAGGATTTCAAGTTCATGATGGACGGGATTAGCCAAGGCATTCTGTCATTAGAACGTGTGGATGAAGCGGTTACCCGGATTTTAGCATTGAAAGCCAGATTAAAGTTACATGAACAGAAACAATCTGGCACTATTTTAAAAGAAGCAGATGATTTAGAAATGGTCGGATGCAAGACTCATCAAGCTTGGGCTGCTGAGTGCGCTGATCAGGCTGTCACGCTGGTCAAAGATACACAAGCGCTATTGCCACTCGATCCTGTTAAACATAAAAGAGTTCTTCTCTACCCAATTGGGACTTCTGCGGCAATGTTCTCATTAGATGAAGAAAAAATTCCTTTCTATAACAGTTTTGTTGAACAGATGGAGGTAAAAGGTTTTGAAATTGAGGTAAAATTTAATGAAAAACCTGATTTCGCAGCCATGTTTAATCGTTCAGTTACTAAGTTTAGTGCAGAGTACGATTTAGTTATCTATCTCGTTAATTTGACAACTGCTAGTAATCAAACAGCTGTGCGGCTCAGCTATGACATGATGACAAATGCGCCATGGTTTGTCAAAGAAGTAGAGACAATGCTGATTTCTACAGCGAATCCCTATCATTTAATTGACGCACCAATGATCAAGACCTTTATCAATGCTTACTCTTTCAACGAACATGTGATTCAGTTTGTTGTCGAGAAAATTTGTGGTCAATCAACATTTAAAGGAACTAATCCTATCGATCCATTCTGCGGCAGAAAAGACACTAGATACTAAACTAGATTTTTCGGGAGGGATCATTAAATGATGACAGCGAAAGAGAAGATTAGCATTCGTGAGAAAATGGCATACGGGTTTACTGACCTAGCTTCCTCGTTAGTTTGGGCAACGGTTGGCTCATACCTATTGTTTTTTTATACTGATGTGTTTGGGCTTGCTGCTGGTGCTGTTGGTACATTGTTCTTGATTACTAGGATTTTAGATGCGGTAATTGATCCTGTGCTAGGGATTGTCATTGACCATACCCATTCGAAATATGGGAAATGTCGACCGTATTTTCTATGGATGGCGGTTCCATTATCGATTTTTATGATTTTGACATTTATCACGCCTGATTTCAGTGACAGTGGTAAGCTCATCTACGCTTATGTGACATACGGGATTCTTGGCATCATTTACTCGGCGATTAACTTGCCGGTGACAGCAATTTTGCCTCGAATTGCAGTAGAACCAGATAATCGAACAGTTTTGGGTACATTTCGGATGTTTGGCGCATTGACTGGTGGCTTACTCATTGGTGTATTCACCTTACCGCTTGTCAATTTTATTGGTAATGGCGATGATCAATTGGGTTTTCAGTGGACGATGACCATCTATGCAATTCTAGCTCTGCTACTGTTTCTATTTGCCTTTTTCAACTTGAAAGAAAAGGTACCAGTTGATAAAGCGGAAGCTAGTCAGCCAGTGACCGAAGGATTTAAAGCGATGAGGGGAAATATGCCTTGGCTGATTATGTTACTTGTAGGCTTGATGGCACAAATGCTTAATGCGATGCGAATGTCCAGCTCAGTTTATTATTTAACCTATAACCTTGGGAGACAGGACTTAGTGCCCTTGATGACGATGATGACACTGTTTATTTTTCTTCCAATGGTACTAACACCTTTTGTCGCAGGTAAAATTGGTAAGCGGAATACTGTCATCATGGGGAATTTGATTGCTTTAGTTGGCTATCTCATTATTTATCCTCTCGGAATTAATTCAGTTCCTTTGTTATTTGCTGGGTCAATCGTTGTTTCGATTGGCACTGGATTCGCTTTTGCGTTATTATTCGTTATGATTTCTGACTCCGTCGACTATGGGGAGTGGAAAAATGGTGTTAGAGCAGAAGGATTACTTTCTGCAGCCGCAAGTTTTGGTCAAAAAGTAGGCGTTGGTGTAGGTGGTGCAGTGGCTGCTTGGATACTTGCCTTTGGTGGATATGTAGGTGGTGCTGAAACACAATCACAATCAGCCCTAGATGCAATTGCCTTTAACTTCGCGATTATTCCGATCATCGGCACGATCATTACACTGATTCTATTGTACTTCTACAAGCTAGATAAGGACATGTCACAAATGACGAAAGATCTGCGTCTTAAGCGGGAAGCTAAAGAAGCAAAAATAAATGCTGAAGTGGTGAATGAAGCATAGTCACAGTTGATAGAGTAGGATTGGTATAAGCTGAAATTGGTTTAATGAGAGCACAGGAACGAAATTGCGGGGGACCTTCTCAATGGAATGGCGATGTGTAGCTGCATCCTTAACAGTGAGAATTGGGACTCAGAGGCATCGTTTCTTGTGCCTTTTTGTTTTAATTTATTGTGAGTACATTAAAAGAAGCATTGTTCTTGTTGATTGCAAGGTGTGACAAAGTTACTGGAAAACACGGTGAAAATGTGAGTCATGAGGGCGATTTAGGTAGGTTTAAAGTGAAGTTAGAAACATGAATGACTAAATAAAATTTTCATTAACAAGTAATTGAATGGACTTCCCTCCACTATGATAAATAATAAAGTTTTGGTTTACGTGTCAGGAGTGTTAAGATAGACTTATTTGAAATTGGAGATGGGGTTATGAAGCAGAATTCAGAGCAACAAGGGATCTTTTATGCCATTTTATCGTTTATTATTTGGGGGTTTCTGCCCCTCTATTGGCACCATCTTGACTCAGTACCAGCTGGACAAATTTTGGCTCACCGAGTGATTTGGGCATTTGTTTTTATGATATCACTGTTACTGGTGAGCCGAAAGCAAAAACAGTTCTTCAGCAATGTGAAACAATTGTTTGCAGAAAAGAGGAAATTTGTTGCTTTAACGGTTGCTAGTTTTCTCGTCGCGACAAATTGGGGGATCTATATTTGGGCTGTTAACAACGGTCATATTTTGGAGACGAGTTTAGGGTATTACATCAATCCTTTGGTGAGCGTATTGCTAGGCATTATTGTGCTAAAAGAAAGATTGACCGTGATTCAATATCTTTCCGTTGCGCTAGCGTTCTTCGGTGTACTCGTTATTTCAATCGAATCGGGCGGAGTCCCTTATGTATCATTAGCACTTGCAGGGACGTTTTCAATCTATGGACTGACTAAAAAGATGATTCCAATTGATGCAGCCATCGGACTTGCGGTTGAGTCGATGATGGTGCTACCGATTGCACTGCTGTATTTGTTGACTGTAGACGTGAACATGGGGGCTGATTGGACGCAGACGGTCATGTTAATAGCAGCTGGAGCTGCGACCGCCATCCCATTGTTATTCTTCGCGAAGGGTGCGCGATTGATTCCGTTGTCAACGCTTGGATTTGTTCAGTTTGTTGCACCAACAATGATGCTGTTTATTGGCGTATTTGTCTACGGGGAAACATTCACAATGGCAAACTTAGTTTCATTTACGTTGATTTGGATAGGCTTACTGATATTTTCTTTATCAAAAACGAATTTATTTGCCAGACATTCAACCAAGAAATCAAAGCAAGCTTCTGCGTAGTGATGGAGAGAAGCCATATCTAAAATAGATCTAAATAAAATGAGACAAAGCAGCTCTGTAGAGCGAGCTTTGTCTCATTTTTGTTGTTGCGATTGTACATTTTAGAAAAGTTTATACTGATGAAAGAACCATAGTATTGCCAGAACTGTTCCAAGGAACATACAGAAATAAGAAAGTCTGTTTTTGTATTTGACATTGTCTCGCCAATGCTTTAAACGTCCACCAAGACGAGACGCAAGACGATCGAAACGGTTAAAGGTGCTCTTATCTTCCTTACTGACTTCAAGTAAAGCGATTATGTCATTCAAGAAGCCTTCAAATGCGAATAAACAAACGATGACAAACCAATATAGCACATTTGGTAAGATAACAAAGAATTTACCCCAGAATCCTAGTTGGTCAACCCTTTCTCCAATATGAATTTGCCAAGTATTGAATTCATCATCATTTAGCGTGTTTGTTTTACCAAACTCAATTGGTTGTGGCTGTTCGTAGAAATAAATTTTCTCGCCATCATTTGTTTGTACTTCTTTCAAGAAGTATTGTCCGCCGTCGATATCTTCCTCATAAATAATTTCCGCTTCACCGGGAATGCTTTTGTCTACATTGTCAGCTGGAACTAAATTTACTGAATAAGTACCGCCTGGTTCTACAGTGGTAAACCGCCATAGAACAATTGAGAGTAATCCTAATACTAGGGTTAGTAGAATGATTCTTCTCTGTAATTTACTTAACTTTACACTCATATTGACACTCATTTCTAAAAATATTCTATACCTATCATAGTCAAAAAAACAAGATTCGACAACCCTTAGCATTTTTCCTGATAAAATTTTTCTGCTTGTATTGCATGTGTTTTGATATAATAAGGAATGCGTGTGAGCCGCAAGTACTTACTATATCAGTATTGTTCAAAATTGGTGAATTGAATTCAGTAGAAAGGAAAAAATTTTAAAAAAAAGATTTAGGAAAGATTGTTTAATTCAATAGAGTAGAAATAAAGGCGGTGTTTTGATTGAAGAAAAAAAGATGGTTTGCATTATTAATTGCGGTTATTTTATTTATGTTCTCGACATCAATGAGCATTTTTCAAGTTAAAGAAAACAGTGAGGATGTATATGCGGGATTGTTTGAGTCAAATGGTGAATACGATGAGTCAATTTATCTTGAAGGGGATCCGGCGGAGAAGGTTGTCATTCTTGAAGTTGATGGTGTGATTCAGGATTCATCGACTTCCTATCTAAACGGTGAGGGATACAATCACGACTTATTTATGAACACGCTGAACACAGTTTTGGAAGATGATTCAGTGAAAGGGCTAGTGCTACAAGTGAATTCACCAGGTGGTGGTGTCACAGAAAGTGCTGAGGTTGCTGCAAAGCTTGAAGAAATTGAAGAGCGAATTCCGGTTTATGTGTCGATGGGGACAATGGCAGCTTCCGGAGGTTATTATATTTCAGCAGGTGCAGACAAAATTTATGCGCCAGAAACTTGTATGACTGGATCAATTGGTGTTATTATGTCGGGTCTTAACTTTAGTGGATTGCTTGAAAAGTACGGCATCCAAGATACAACTGTGAAGAGTGGTCCATACAAAGATGTTGGCAGTCCAACGAGACCAACTACGCCAGAGGATCAAGCAATTCTGCAGTCTATGGTAGACAACGCATACGAAGGATTTGTCGACATTGTTGCCGAGGGGCGCGGTATGACCGCTGATGAGGTGAAACTGATTGCTGATGGGCGCGTTATGGATGGTAAACAAGCCAAAGAAGCAGGTCTGATTGATGAGTTTGGTTATTTAGAGGACACTGTTGATGCCTTGCTTGTAGATGAAGGATTAGAAGGGGCAGAAGTGGTGAAATGGACGCCAGTAGCAGAAGCGAACTTCACTTCAATGCTCAGTTATGGCATGAAAGGGTTGGTCAATCAAGAGGCTCAATCAGTTGCATTATTGAACGAACTACAACAAGCGAATTCTCCACGTCTAATGTACATGTATACAGCAGAATAGGGGGAGTGAGTAATGGATAATAAAGACCAAGAAAAAGGGTTGAACAATGAAGAATCGTCTAAAAAAGGCGAGCGCTACACATTTCGGAAACAGACGCCAGGAGTAGTCGGTGAGCCAGCAAAGGAAATGACTGATGCTGTAGATCAGCTAACAGAAACAGAAGAGCGTCCCGCGATTAAAGAGCAGGTAGTAGCTGTGATTGGTGGTTCTGAGAAAGAACCAAAAGTGATGAATCAATCAATAGAGACAGAAGAGCGCCCAGCATTTAAAAAGCAGGTAGTAGGAGTGGTGGGGGGGTCTGAGGAAGAATCGAATGCGGTGATGAATCAGTTAGCAAAAGTAGAAGAACCTCTAGCGTTTAAAAAGCAAGTAGTAGCTGAGAACCGTACTGGGTCTGAACAATTAGCTACCATGGCTGGAAAAAGTGGCGAAAATCATCAGGCTACATTCCAGAAACAGCTTAATGGAAAAGTCGATACGGCCAAGCAACCGAAAAAACCATTTGCTGGGTTTTGGATGCGGTTTTGGGCCTTTACCATTGATATGATGGTCGTTGGATTCATTAGCAATATCATTGTTACACCATTCTTCCTGATGTTTGACATTAGTTTTTCAGAGCAAACCCGATTTTCACCTTTTTCAGTCGTGACACAAATCATCTTCTTTAGCTATTTTGTACTGATGACAAAATTCTTTAGTGCTACCTTAGGGAAAATGATTCTTGGTTTGAAAGTCGTTTCTTTAGAGAAAAACCGCTTGACATGGAGCAGTATTATCTTTCGTGAGTTAGTCGGGCGCTATATTGTCACTGTATTTTGGTTTATGAAACTAACCTATTTACTAGTGGCATTTATGCCGATGAAACAAGGATTACATGACCTGTTTGCAGATACTTCGGTCGTCATCGAAAGGAGATAGAAAGACAATTTCCTCATAGAAATACAGAAGTAAGCAAGTTCGCCTAATGCGGATTTGTTTACTTTTTGTTTTCTTGTCAATAATAGAAGTTGATAAACTGAACGGATTGTTTGGAGGAAGTTACTTTGGAATGGGTTTTGTTAGCACTATTGTTATTGATTTTTTTGGTGACCATCTTAAAAATTCAAATTAATGTGGACTATGCAAAGGAAGATCATACGAACCATCTTGATATCAGATTCAGTATCTTATTTGGGTTGATCCATTATAAAAAGTCCTTAGAATTAAAGGCAAAGTTAGAAGAGGGCGCTATTGGGATTAAAGAAAAAAGTGGGACAACAGATGGAAATAAGACGGAGAAAAAGAAGCTGACAATTGCGACTCTGATGGAGAAATTAGATGATGTGAGGCGGATGATTGCGTTAACAGTCAGCCTGAAAGTAATCGTCTTTAAATTCTTAGAGCGTGTTCATATCAAAGATTTACAATTTGCTAGTGTGATTGGTGATGAGGATGCTGTCAAAACCGCTATATATGTTGGAGGGTATTGGAGTGTGCTAGGTACAGTTGTTCCAATGGTAGAAAATATATTTTCTCTCGACTGTGCACCACGAATATCAGTTGACCCAATTTTTTATAAAAAAACACATTTAATCCATGCCAAGTGTATATTTGATTTTCGAATCGGGCATCTTATGTGGGCAGGCATCAAATTTATTTACAACTGGAATGGCAAGCGTAAGTTTTTGATTATCCCAGTTGTGAAATCTGAGCACAAAACAGCATAATGGAGGAAAATAAGTATGTCAGATCACCCAATTCAAGGACTAATGAGCGCTGCAATGGAAAATTTAAAAAGTATGGTGGACGTCAATACAATCATTGGCGATCCAGTTCATACACCAGATGGTAGTGTCGTCTTGACTGTTTCAAAAGTTGGATTTGGCTTTGCGGCAGGTGGTAGCGAATTTGGTACAAACAGTGGTAAGAGAGAGCACAGTGAAGGCAAGCATCCTTTTGGTGGTGGTAGTGGCGGTGGTGTTTCAATCACACCAGTCGCATTCCTTGTGATTAATTCAAGTGGAATTAAAATGCTTCATCTTGATGAAAAAACGCATCTCGTTGAAAGAGTATTTGATGCGGCACCAGCTGCACTTGAGAAAATGAGTACATTTGTTTCTGACATGAAGAAAAAGAACGAGCAAAATACTGACCCTTACCTAGATTTGGATGCGTCGATCTAACTTATTTTCAAAAAAACGAGCATTATTTGAAGCAATCAAGGTGCGAGAAATCGAGCCCTAAGATACTTCAAATGATGTTCGTTTTTTTGTTAGTGAACTGTAACAAATCAAAGATTTGGCGTGTCACGGAGCCGTGAGTGCCGATGCTCCACTGCGCCTTTTGGGCCTCTTTCACAGGGCACACTTGGCATGCGAGCCGTGAACAGTAACCTCACTTTGTTCGGACTGTTCTGACACGCGTTCTACTAGGTAATCCGCTTCACAGATTAAAGTATCACGGGCCCACGCCAAATCAGAGTGATTTGGCGTGTCACGGAATCACACGAGGTTCATATCGCCGCTATCATGGCTAAACTGCCAGTGGATTCCGAAGTTATCGACAATTGAACCATAGCATTTGCTCCAGAATGTTTCTTGTAGTTCCATGCCTACTTTTCCACCAGTTTTCATTCTGTTGAAATAGGTTGTTAGCTCCTGAGTATCTGTACTACTGATTGTTACGGTAATGTTATTACCATTAATCAATTTTCCGCTACCTGGATAACAGTCCGAAAACATTGTGTTGCTACCGGAAATTGGTAAGCAAGCATACATCACGAGGTCCTTCGTTTTCTCATCAAGTGGATGATCTGGACTTGGTGGCGCATCGCCAAAAGTCATCATTTTTGGTACTTCAAGGCCGAAAACCTCTGCATAAAAGGTAACTGCTTCGCGGCAAGTGCCATCAAAATTGATAAATACTTCTACTGCCATTATATACACCTCTTCAATTTTAAAATGATTTATTCCTCACAAACCTCATTCTATCATGATTGATTTCAATTTGGAAATCATAGCTGAGATATTTTAACTTCTTTTACTCATCGTAAATCCATCTTTCCACGAGTGCTACTACTATGAAAGCGATACCAAATTTGCAAATCATTAATAATCGAAGCTAGCTCAGCAATTTGGTAATTAATCACGCTAGATTTTTCAATGTCGGATTCTTGATTGAGTAATGCCTGTTGTAGATTAATTTCTTGTTCAACTTGAGTAATCCGTTCAGGAATTGTTCCCCGAATTTTTTCCCAGTGGAGCAGGATCTGATGCTGCGTTCCCAGCGGATATCTATCTAGTGGCTTGTCTAAGCTTGGAAGCGCGATCCCAAGGCGCGTATTCATTGTAAAATAATGTTCGATCGCAATTCTCCACCTTATCTTTTTTTAAAAATGGTATCAAAGTATCTGTGTCTACTCAATTTTTCTGCTCTATCCATATTGCCCCTGGAGTACTACTTATGATGTGATACCTCTAAATCGCATATGTCTTAGAGAATAACAAGTTCTTTCGGATACTTCGTCAGAATTTCCGCACCGGTATTCGTAACGAAAATATCATCCTCGATCCGAACGCCAGCCACCTCTGGTACATAAATACCAGGTTCAATCGTAAAAGTCATTCCTGGTGTAATTACTGTATCGCTGTTTGAAGTGAGGTAAGGGAATTCATGGATTGAAATGCCTAATCCATGCCCTAAGCGATGTGTGAAATATTGGCCATAACCTGCGTCTGTAATGATTCCACGAGCAATTTGATCCAGTTCAGCACATGTCATTCCGGGCTTAATTGCCTCACAAGCTGCCACTTGTGCTTTTAACACGGTATTGTAAATCTCTTTTTTCTTCTCGCTCACTTCACCAAAAGCAAGTGTCCGTGAAATATCAGAGCAATACCCATCGACAACAACGCCCAGGTCAAAGAGAATGAGGTCTCCCTTTTGAATCTTAGTATTACCAGGTATACCATGTGGGGAAGCAGCGTTGGTACCTGTGAGCACCATGGTTTCAAAGGACATTTTCGTGATGCCCTCTTTCTTTAACTGGTACTCAAGAGCAGCAAGCACTTCCATTTCAGTTTTGCCCTCATTAATCATGCCAGCTCCGATCTCAATTGCGTGATCTGCAATACGAGCTGCTTCACGCATGATCACAAGTTCCTGCTGTGACTTCTCGGCACGAAGCGATTGGATTTTCTCCTCAACGCGCACGAAAGTGGGATTGGAAAATGTTTGGTTTAGCCCAGCAACTCGGTCATAAATCAAATGCTCCGTTTCAATGGCAATCGATTCAATCTGTTTTTTTCTTTTTTGAATGGCCGTCTCAATCATTTTCCAAGTATCATCTGTATCATCAATGCCTAGAACTTCATGCTCCCATAGCGTGTTTTTCGCATCTGCTTCATCTAGTTTCGGTACAATTAATAAAGGCGCTTCATTTTGGAATACCGCAAGGGCAAGCATTCTCTCATGCGGATTACAATTAAATCCAGTTAAATAGAGAATGTTTTCCTTTGAAGTAATGAAAGTCATATCCACATTCTTCACTTTCAACCAGCGTGAGATTTCTTCAATTTTGTTCATAAATACCTCCCAGGGCGTACCCCAATAATTATTTTACTCTCTTGAATGTACCAGTTTCACAACTAAGTGTAAACCACTTTCAAGCCGGTTAAAAGCAATTTAAATCGACTGGTTTGTACCGTTTTTTTCCGCTATGTAACGACCAGATTCGGTTTTTCCTTTAAAAATTCGACAACCGTGTTATGATAGTGGTACCTTAAATTAGAACTATTGATGAAGGGGTTTGTTATGATGGAATCACGAATGCAGACCATATTAAGGGAACTAACGACATCGACCGCTGTATGCACTAGTGAGCATTTAGCGCAACTTTGTCATGTCTCATCACGGACAATTCGCTCCGATATGAAAGAACTTGCGGAACTTGTCAGCAGCCATGGTGCAGAAATTTCTTCAACACGGGGCGTAGGATTTACCCTCGTTGTTCACGACCCAATAGCCTTTGGACAAATGACAACAAGTCAGGAAACATTGGACCACGATCAGGTGAGTCACCTGCCAATATTTCAACAAGACCGAGTTCATTATGTACTGAAAAAACTACTCCTTGCGACGGACTATATCAAGATTGAAGATATAGCAGATGAGCTTTTTATTAGCAGGTCTACTTTGCAAAACGATATGCGGGATGTCAAGGCATTTCTCTCGTTACACGGTATTTTAACAGATATTCGGATGAAGCATGGTGTTAGAATTAGAGGAAATGAATTTAATATTCGCGTCTGCCTCACCGATCTGGTTTATGAGAAAATGGATGCTGGTTTATCAGAGCTATCCAATGAATTGCCCACTTTTGGATCAATGCGAATCGAGGAAATCAGAGATGTGATTGTGAAACAAGCCGGGACATACGGCATGTCATTGTCTTATCTGGGATTAAATCATTTAGTTTTACAGCTGTTGATTGCCTATTCTCGAATTGGTGCCGGACACCAGATTGATATGAGTGATCAAGAAATCACGGATATTTTTTGTGAACAGGAGTATCAATTAGCCAAAAGTATTTTAGCCCAGTTACCAGAAGCAGCGATTTTATTTAGTCAGGCAGAAATGGCTTTCTTTACCTTACACTTAATCAGTATTCACTCATTGAGTCATTCCAAAGAAGGAAATGAGCAGCTGTCTGTACTCAATGTTTCCCTACCTGTGGTTTCAAAGGCGATTGCCCTTGAAATTAAAGCCAATCTTGGCGTTGATTTTTCTGATGATAAGGAGTTTATGCAAAACTTGCGATCTCATTTGAAGTCTTCAGTTTATCGCTATAAATATGGCATTATTTTACCAAATCCATTACTGAAAGATATTAAAACCAATTATCCAATGGCTTTTCAAGCAGCGATTTTTGCCGGGAAAGTGATCAACGATTTCTTTCATGTTGAGCTTCACGAAAATGACCTAGGTTACCTGGCTTTACATATTGGTGCCACGATTGAAAAGGGGAATCCCAGTAACAAACAAAAGCGTGTTTATATCGTCAGTTCTGCCGGTTCAAGCGGAATCCGTATGATGGTAAATCGTTTAGAATCGAAGTTTGGTTCAAAAGTGATGATTGTTGGTGCTACAGCCTTTTTTAATGATGAGCAAATTCGTGAGCAAGATGTTGATTTTGTGATTAGTACGCTGCCAATTAAGAGTGATTTACCAGTCATCCAAGTAAAGCCGATTCTGAGTGAAACCGATCTCCAAGCAATTCAAAGAATGATTTCTAATCGAATTAAACCAGTTAATCGCTTTCTCAGCCCTGACCTCGTTTTCTTTGGACAACATTTGCAGTCTAGACAGGAAGTGCTGACGTTTCTCGATAATCAGCTGCAATTACGTCATTTAGTACCCAGTGATTATTTAGAAAAAGTGAATGAAAGGGAACTTGCCTCTTCAACTGCCTTTGGGAATTTGGTGGCATTACCACACCCGATTAAAGCCCAAACTGAATCTACCTTTCTCACAGTAGTTACCCTGAACAAGCCAATTGATTGGGATAAGGAAAAAGAAAAAGTACAACTCGTCATCCTTTTCAACGTCGAAAAGAATCAAAATAACGACTTGCAGAATCTCTATAAATCAATTGTCAGGGTTGTTGAAGATTTCTCATTGGTACAACAAATCCTTAAATGTACAAGCTATGCAGAATTGACTAGCCATTTGAATGTGAGATAGATTTCCACTAGTAACGCTACGTATCCTTTTGGCACGAAAAAACGACTTAAGCGATCATATTGTCGATAAAGCCCCTGAAATGTCTTGTGAAATAGACATCTCGGGACTTTTTTTGGTCCAAAATAAATGATAACAACGATTTCCGTTGTAAAAGGGAAATTTAAAGTCAGCAAAGTGAAGGGAAGCCTTGTACAATAGACGTATAAAGTAACTTGCTCTATACCGTGTGATCATTCACAGTTTATATACCAATTTGAAATTATTGCAAATCATACGGTGACTGGTCTACGACAAGCTGGATCATGGGCTGCAAGTTATCAAAAACAGAACCAAGGAGGAAACAAAATGAAAAGAATAATGTTCGTTTGTTCAGCGGGTATGTCAACTAGTTTATTAGTGTCTAAGGTTGAAGCTGCTGCTAAAGAAAAAGGGATTGAAGCGAAGATTTGGGCAGTTTCAGAATCAGAAGCGAGAAATCATTATGATGATGTCGATGTGATTCTACTTGGACCACAAGTTCGTTTCCTAAAGGCAAAAATCGTTGCTGACACTGCTGATAAAGGTGTGAACGTTGATGTCGTTGATACGGTGAACTATGGCCGCATGAACGGGGAAGCTGTTTTGGAACAGGCGCTGAAATTATTTTAAAATGCTATCGCAATTTTATATCGAATCTTAAATCTACTTCGTGCTAATGATCACAAACAGTGCAACCAATCAATCAATAACATCGAGTTTGAATATCCAATAAAAGATACGGGGAGTGTATGGAGATGAGTTTTGTTGATAGATTAACCGCCATTGCGGCAAAGTTTGGTGCACAGCGCCACTTAGCAGCAATCCGTGACGGATTTGTATCGCTCATGCCACTAATTATTGCAGGATCTTTTGCGCTTATTATAAAGAACTTACCACTACCAACAGTTGAAAAATGGCAAGCGTTTTTACCGGATTTCGTCATTAATATCTGCGACATGGTTTGGTGGGGCACTATCGGCATGTTAACTCTTTTCGCAGTTTTCTCAATTGCGTACCACTTAGCAAAAAGCTATAAAGTAGATGGACTTGGTGCTGGATTTATTGCATTAGCGTCTTATATTGCATTAACGCCACAATTTGCCAATGCCCTAATTAGTGATACTGGCCTGACAGCAGACAAGGTGGTCAGCTCTGGAACATTAGATAAGAGTTTTGAACTCTGGGGGAATCTGGGCTATTCTTATACGAGCGCCAATTCGCTTTTTGTTGGTATCATTGTTGCATTGGTAGCGACTGAAATATTTGTTCGTTTTAGCCGAATTGATAAGTTAACGATTAAATTGCCTGCGAGCGTGCCACCAGCTGTTGGTCGTTCATTCTCAATTCTTATACCAGCATCAATCACGATAACGGCAGTAGCTGTAATTGGACTTGGTATTGATGTAATAGCTGGTAAGGACGTATTCACACTTGTAACTGATTTGTTTGCACCACTTATTAGTGGATCGGACACACTCATTGGTGCGATTATCATTGTCCTCTTGAACCAAATACTTTGGGCTTTCGGGCTTCATGGATCTAATATCATCGGCGGGGTTTACGAACCGATTTCACTGAAGTTAATGACAGAAAATATGGATGCATTTGCAAATGGGGATGTCATTCCGCATATCGTGACGAAACCATTCTTAGACGCTTATGTGCATTTAGGTGGTTCAGGTGCGACACTTGGACTCATCATTGCGATCTTCCTAGTTGCACGGATGAAGATGCTTCGAACAATCGGAAAGACCAGTTTTGGGCCGGGGTTATTCAATATCAATGAGCCAGTTATTTTCGGTATGCCGATCGTGTTGAATCCAGTTCTAGTCATTCCGTTTGTTCTTGGACCAATCATTCTAACAATCACAAGTTATTACGCGCTATTATGGGGCTGGGTTGATAAAACAGTCGCACTCATACCATGGACGACACCGCCATTTCTATCTGGGTGGATGGTTTCTGGAGGTGACTGGCACGCGATGGTGCTGCAGGCAGTCAATATAGCGATTGCCATCCTTATTTACTTACCATTCGTCAGAATTGCTGATCAACTTGAGCAGAAACGAGAAGCAAAATTAGAAAAAGCAAAGGTATCATGATATAAAATGTGACTCTTATGGGGAGAGGTGATAGCAGGACATGTATGGATTTGTGAGAAATTTTTTCTCACTAAAATCACTGCATGGACTGATTTCACCAAATTTTCCCCATTAGAGTCACTTTTTCGTTTATGATGGATAGAGAACAAAAATGTAAATACAGAAGGAGTGCTACTTTTTATGGAAGAATTAGAAGTCACGGTTATGAATATTATTGTACATGCGGGTAGTGCGAGAAGTTTTGCAATGGAGGCAATTTCACAGGCGAAAGCTGGGGATTTTGATGAGGCGAAGAAGTGTCTTGATTCAGCTTCGGAAGAGATGCTCTCGGCGCATCATACACAAACTGATTTGATTCAAAATGAAGCGAAAGGAGCCGGGACCCCGGTCAGTTTACTTCTCGTACATGCCCAGGATCATCTAATGACGAGTATTGTGGTGATTGACCTTGCCAAAGAATTTGTTGATTTGTATCAGCAAATGAAAAGCAAGTAGTCAAGGTGCCAGAATGAAAGGTGAGGGTGTATAGATGAAATTAATTGTAAATGCTGATGATTTCGGACTTTCAAGGGGTGTAAACTATGGCATTATTGATAGTTTACATCGAGGGATTGTTCGCTCGGCAACGCTACTTGCGAATGCGCCGGCATTTGATCATGCCGTTTTGCTAGCGAAAGAAAATCAGGGATTAGGTGTCGGCATTCATTTAGCGTTAACGACAGGTTATGCGCTTAGTGGCCCCTTGAAAACGCTAACGAATGAGGATGGCGCTTTTTTGAAATTAGGCGTCGTATCTTTGATTTCTAGTGAACTTGATCAGGATGAGATTGAGCGTGAATTGACTGCTCAAGTTGAGAAGGTGCTGGCTGCTGGGATTCAGCCGACGCATCTTGATAGCCATCATCATGTCCATATGCTCCCAGGAGTTTGGGATGTGTTTGCCAAGGTGGCTAACCGTTATGGACTGCCGATTAGGCGTGTTCCCCAAGCGCAGTTAGCAAAACACCCACTTTTGACAACGGATGTTTTTTCGGATGCATTTTATGGTGACCATATTGATTTGCAGACGATTAGAACGATTTGTGAACCGTATTTGAATACGGATCAGACGCTGGAGATGATGAGCCATCCTGCTTATGTGGATGCTGAATTGATGAAGATGAGTTCATATTCGATGCAGCGACCAGAGGAATATCGCGTGTTTACGAGTGAGGCAGTACTAGAGTTTATTGATAAAAATCAAATTGAGTTGGTTAGCTTTCGTTCACTGAAGGGCGTGTAATAAGGATTTAATTTTCACGAAAAAGTATTTTGATATTGAAATGGAGGTTGTTTGGCATGAAAAAGTTGAAGGTTTGTACGATTGGTGGCGGTTCTAGTTATACGCCAGAGCTCGTTGAGGGGTTTATTAAACGGCATGATTCGTTCCCGATTTCGGAGCTTTGGCTTGTCGATATTGAGGAGGGGCGCACAAAGCTTGAGATTGTTGGGAGTCTTGCGAAGCGGATGGTGCAGGAGGCAGGTGTGCCGATTGAGATTCATTTGACGACGGACCGTGAGGCTGGGCTTAGGGATGCTGATTTTGTGACGACGCAGATTCGTGTCGGGTTTCTTGAGGCGCGTGAGAAAGATGAGACAATTCCTCTTAGTCATGGCATTCTAGGGCAGGAAACGAATGGTGCTGGTGGTTTGTTTAAGGCGCTCCGGACAATTCCAGTGCTTTTGGATATCGCGAAGGATATGGAGCGTCTTTGTCCGGATGCATGGTTGATTAATTTTACGAATCCTGCTGGGATTGTGACGGAGGCGCTCCTTCGCCATAGTAATATTAAAAAGGTGATTGGGCTTTGTAATGTGCCAATTCACATGGAGAAGACGGTTGCGAAGATTCTAGGCGTCGAGGAAAGCCGCGTGTATATCCAGTTTGCTGGACTCAATCACTTGGTATACGGGCTTCATGTTTATTTGGATGGCGAGGAAGTCACGGCACGTGTGATTGATGATATTACGAACCCAGAGAAGACAGGTAATTTGTCTGTTAGTAACATTTTGCCAGTTGATTATAATGATCAGTTTTTGAAAGAGCTTGGTGTGCTTGTGTGTCCGTATCATAATTATTATTATAAGTCGGATGCGATGCTGAATAGTGAGCTCGAGGAGCTTGCGAAAGGTAATATTCGTGCACAAGCTGTGCAGAAGATTGAGAAGGAGCTTTTTGAGATTTATCAGAATGAGGCGGTTCGGGAGAAGCCTGCTCAACTTGAAAAACGCGGTGGCGCTTATTATTCAGACGCAGCTTGCCGGTTGATTGATTCGATTTATAATGATCGTCGTGATATCCAGCCAGTGAATGTGCGTAATAATGGTGCGATTTCTGGAATTGATGTGGATAGTGCGGTGGAAGTGAGTTGCCTGATTACGAAAGAGGGGCCAATGCCGCTACATGTTGGGCAATTGCCGCACGCGGTGAATGGCTTGGTGATGCAGATTAAGTCGTTTGAACGTGTTGTGATTGAAGCGGCTGTAGAGGGTAGTTACGAGAAGGCGCTCTTGGCACTCACGATTCATCCGTTGACACCTTCGGATGATGTTGCTAAGATTGTTGTGGATGAGTTGATGGAAGCACATAAGGCTTACTTGCCTCAGTTTAATAAGTGATATTGGATTTAGATGAATGCCAAATGAAAATGATACCCTTTTATAGGATTGGGTATCATTTTTTTGTTGAAGGCTAACACTCTATTTTACGCAAAAGGAGCATGTCTGTTTGACCTTGTCAGATTTAATTTTGCAAAATATAAAACTAAATATTTCTATTGCTAGGATTGATTTATTTAATAAATAATGTTATATTTGGATATAAATAATATAAATAGGTATTAATAGGTAGTTTTGCTTCTTCGCTACTGCCGATATCAGCGGAAGCTTGTCAGATAGATACTAGTGAAATCAAGCGTACCAGAGTAGCCTCTCCGCGTCTGTAATAGGGCATGGGAATTTGTATTGCTTGTTTTTTCATTTTCTGAAACCATT
>JAVBKE010000095.1:0-16783 GCA_031554185.1 Caryophanales bacterium | reverse complement strand
GTATTTTTCAGTTGTTTATTATTATTCTCTTAAACTCTTGCAGAATGACGAAGATGCAAAGGATGCAACGCAAGATGTCTTCTCGCAGGTGTATAGAGACATAGAAGCCCTGAAAGAGAAAGAAAAGTTCTTGAAATGGTTATATTCGATTGCTTTTCACCGTTGCATGGATATTCATCGATCAAAGAAGAAGTCTGAGAGAATCACAGATAAATTGTCAGAAGAAATTCTCCTAGAAGAGTCTCTTGTTGATGCGACTAATGTGGTTGAAATGAAAGAAATCAGACAGACGATTATGAAGGTGATCGATGCGCTTACGGAAACGCAGCGGAGCGCAGTGATTTTGTTCTACCTACAGGATATGAGCTTGAAGGAATGTGCTGAGATTCAAGGCAGTTCGGTTAGTGCAATTAAAAATGCATTACTGAAAGCTAGGAAACGAATTTTAGCAGAAATGAAGAAATCAGGTCATTCGGCTGTTAAAGACCTGTTTTCGGCGATTGTTTTTGTATTAGTTCTAGATCGGGGCACTGTATCTGTGAGTGCGGCGACTCAGTCTGAAATTTATACAGGCGCCCTTGCTTCGAATGCGACAGCAGTTCAAACTGCGGTTCCGATGGTGACTGGAGCTGCGCAGGTAAGTAGTACAAGGGTTTTGGGCGGTATATTATTCAAGGTTATTGCTAGTGTGATTTTAGTGGGTAGCATTACTATTGCTTATAAGCAAGTGAGTTTGGGATACGCCCCGGCACCGCAGGTCGAGAGTCTAGAGGGCATGGTTGGTGAGGATGATGCTTCCTTAATAGAAGAAATGGAAGCGACAAACGAGATGACGCATGCTGAAGATATGGAAAATGTGCTGAAGCGGCACCCGTTTCAGCCACTCTATCAAGGTGGTAATGATACAAAGCGTTACAGTGTCCATGTTTTATACGAAGACGGAAAGCGGTTAACGCTGGGGCAGTGCATTGACCTGTACTTAATTACGAAAAAGTTGTCTTTGCTCTTCTACCTGAACTTTTAGTGAAGCTAGTTCTTCACGTAATCGCATAGTACTTTAGCAGGCGATGCCTATCTGTCACCAAATAATGCAACTAGTGATGAGAATTTTGACAATGACTTTATGAATGTATCTGGAAATTGGGTTACTGAGCCAATTATTTTGACCCCAAATAAAATTTTTTTTATACTAAATTTGAGCAATTTTTGAAAGAAAAATAGAGGAAAATCATCAAATCTAGCAGGCTTTTAGGCTTAAAATGACAAATATGGCTGGTTTATCGCTAGTTTCCTATTGATTTTTCTGTTTTCTTGTGTAAAATAAGTAGTTGAGGACAGAAAATTGATTCAAAATCTTTCGTAGAAATGTATATTCTACGAAAGATTTTTTCTCTTTTATTTCCACACCCCACAAATGATAGTTTCCACAAAAATTACACTGCTAATAAATTGAAAAAGCAACTCCTCTACCTCAAAAAACCATTAATATCACTTAATTCAGCCCCATTTCCAGTTTCAAAATAACACCATAGCTTTTAGTGTATTTCCATACAAAAACCATAGTAAAAAGCAAAAATTCAAGCTAGATTGACAAGTTGCTATTTTCCTCAAAAATAAATCATTTTACCACGAATTAAAAATTCCATAAATGGTAATTAATTATTATAAAAAATGACAATTAAAAAGAGAAATAATTCCATTAATAAATCACTATTTGTCCCAATGACACAACCAAGGATTGGCAAGAAATATTTTACACTTAAAAAAGCTCAATCAACAAATGCTTCACACAAACATTTGTTGATTGAGCCTTAATATTATTTTCAATAAACTAAGCAATTTGAAAGTAAATAACCGCCATAAATGCAATTTTCGCTGTTAAAAATCTAAATCCTGCTTAGGAGTAAAGTGTTTTTACGCCCTAGTGCTACAGTTATAGCTGCCGCTGCTCAACTTCCTCAACCAAACCATAAAGCAAAGCTAGCAAATCAGCGCGCGTATCTACTTCGTTAATAGCATTCCGCACCTTAGCATTGCCACGAATCCCTTTCAAATACCAAGCGGCATGCTTGCGCATTTCACGTACCGCAATATACTCATTTTTGAGCGCAATTAAGCGATCAAGATGCCTCACGCAAACATCGATTTTCTCACGGGCACTTGGCTCAGGAACCAATTCTCCACTTTCCAAATATCGCACAGTCTGGTACATCATCCACGGGTTACCAAGTGCTGCACGACCGATCATCACAGCGTCACAACCCGTTTCCTCTAGCATCCGCTTCGCATCTTGCGGCGTGTGCACATCACCATTTCCAATGACCGGAATTGATACAGCCTGCTTTACATCACGAATAATATTCCAATCCGCAACACCTTCATACATCTGCACCCGTGTTCTGCCATGAATTGCAACTGCTTTCGCACCTGCCCGTTCAATCGCTTGCGCATTTTCAGTAGCCAGGATATGAGCTGAATCCCAACCCATTCTTATTTTGACAGTCACCGGCAGTTCTACCGATGCAACAACTGCAGACACGATGTTATATACCTTATCAGGATCAAGTAACAAGCGCGCACCAGCCTCTGATTTTGTAATCTTAGGCACAGGGCACCCCATGTTTATATCAATGATATCTGCGTTGGTGTGTTTTTCAACAATTTGAGCAGCACGAACAAGCGATTCTTTTTCAGCGCCAAAGATTTGTAAACTGAGCGGTTTCTCGCGTTCATCCATGTAGAGCATGTCCATCGTTTTTTCATTGCCATATAGAAGCCCTTTATCACTCACCATCTCAGCACAAACTAGGCCTGCACCAAATTCTTTTACTGTTAAACGGAATGCTGAATTGCAGACCCCTGCCATCGGTGCCAATACGACCTGATTCGGCACCTCAACATCTCCAATTTTAAACCCAACGCTCATTGTCTATCTCCTTATGACTGAATTAAAAGTATTTGTTTACGCAATTAAGTTTGGCAGCATCACTTGCTCATCCTATCCTTTATCCTTCTAGATCCTTGCTCCATTTATGCACGCCTTCGCGATCCGGCAATTCTGATGCGAGATCACTGACTGTTTGTTGTTGTCTCGGGATCATTAATTCCGGGTCAAGGTCAGCTAGTGGTGCAAGCACAAATGATCGTTCATGCATCCGGGGATGCGGTACTGTTAAATGCTCTTCTTGGATCACCATCGTATCGTAGAGCAAAATATCAATGTCCATTGTCCGTGGACCCCAACGAATTGTCCGCTTCCGCCCTAGCAAATGCTCAACTTCCTGACAATAGCGAAGCAAATGATCAGGTGTCAACGCTGTACTTACTTGAATCACGACATTCAAAAATGTCGCTTGATCGGTGAACCCAACAGGCTCAGTCTCATAAACAGGTGACCTTTTCACTACTTTTATCTCAGGATGTGTATTCATTTTAAATAATGCATCAAGCAAATGACTTTCGCGCTCACCAATATTAGTACCTAGAGAAAGGTAAGCATTGTGGCGTAGTTGTTTCCGCTTAATTTGAATCGTTGCGGCACCTAATAAACCTGGAATCGGTGGATTTTCTTTGACAACAGTCACCACACAATGATCAACTAATTCAAAAGAAGCAAGAACTGCGCTAGCAATACTTTCTGCAAGCATCTCAATTAGTTTGCATGGCGTTCCTTCAACCAGCAGCTTACAAAGATTAAACACATCAACATAGCTAACAGTCGTTGTTAAATCATCTGTTCGGCCTGCCGCCGCTAGATTAAAATATAATTCTACATCGACACGGAACTTCTGACCTAATTTTGTTTCCTCCGGTAATACACCATGATACCCATAAAACAACATATCATTCAAAACGATTTTATCCAAAGCTCATTACCTCTTTCCCCATCATTGCATCCATCATTCTTGTCATCCGTACCATTTCTTTTACATCATGAACCCGAACGATTTGACAGCCTTGGCTAACACCATAGCAAACAGTTGCCCCAGTTCCTTCTACACGTTCAGACGCTGGCAAACCTAACACCTCACCGATTGTCGACTTTCTCGAAGTCCCCAGTAAAACAGGATACCCAAGCGCCACAATCTCATCTAGATGGCGCATCAGCTGTAAATTATTCGCCACAGTCTTGGCAAACCCAAAACCGGGATCAAGTAAAATCTGTTCCTCACACACACCTGCACTTGCAACAAGCGACACGCTTTCCTTAAGGTCAGCGATGACATCTTGAACAAAATCCGCATACAAGGGCTTCTTACGGTTATGCATTAGCACAATCGGTGCACCTGATGCCGCTGCTACTGTCGCCATGTCCGGATCAGCCTTTGCACCCCAAACATCATTGATCATCGACGCACCAACTGACAGTGCCCGTCTCGCTACTTCAGCCTTATAAGTATCGATCGAAATAGGGACATCCACATTTCCCGCTAGCTTCTCGACAACTGGCAAAACCCGTTCTAATTCCTCATCCAAAGAAACCTTCGCTGCTCCCGGACGAGTAGATTCTCCGCCAACATCAATGATATCAGCACCATTTCGAATCATTTTTTCTGCATGAAAGAGTGCGCGATCAAGTTCAGTAAACTGGCCGCCATCTGAAAAAGAATCAGGGGTCACATTTAAAATCCCCATTATATAAGTGCGTTTTGCAAAATCCAGCTGGTACCGACCAATCTGCACAGCCATCACCCCTCGTCAATAAATGCTTCTTCATTCTAACAAATCTACACACAAAAGCAAAACCGCAGAGGAGCACAGTCTATTCACTTGTCATTTCCTCTGTTGCTAGGGCAGCTAACATAATATCGTAGCCCGTTTCGCGATCAATAATCTTCCAATTAGTTGCAATTGAACTTTGCACAATTGCAAGTTGCCCATTCGTCAGTGGCACACCAATCAAGCAACCTTCGCCAACTTGATAATCAAGCTCTGGCTTGACACCAACCTTATCAGCCAGCCAAACCTTCAGCCCGTTAATTGTATTAAACTTAATCTGATACCCTGAAGTCACAGCCGTAATCAGGTCCTCGCCATATTCCTGTGCATACGATAGAAAATCATTATATTGATAATCCTCATCCTCAGCACGAGATAACTTCTGAATATCTCCTGTTATTACAACTGAAAGCAACATCCCATCAGAATAGCCAAATTGACGAGCGCGCTCGATTAAAATAGCCGATTTTTGTGAAATACGTACAGTCAACCGAATCACTCCTTGTTAAATTTAATCCCAATATCTCATGCTAAAACAGCTGGCTATTTAGAGGTATTTAAATGCTTCTCCAAACGATCTTTAAAAGCCACCACCCTATCAAAAATAGTTACAAAACCAAAATCACTCAGATTGCAATGCACCACAAATTGAGTTTCACGCTCACGCACCATTAGTGATGCACGAACATTTTCACCTAACGCATCGCCAGTAGCTTCTCCACTATAAAAAACCCAATGCGTTACAGTTGCAGCTTGTTCTGCACTATTCAGGTCATTTCGAATGATTGTAGCCACTCTATTCATCACTTCGTCATCCATTGTAGTGGTCATATAACCATACCAGATCGTACGACTGCTATCACCTGTTTCGTGCTGAAATACTTCATCAAATAGTTTTTCCAACTTCTTCACTCCTTGTAATCGACATTTTTTAGCCCTCACTTTAAGTTACAGGGCTTTTCATCAAAGCGGTCGATTTCCTAATCAGCATCTATTTACTGTCATCATGCTTTTTTAACATACTGCGACTTCAAATACATACTGCCAAAGCCATCAATTTTACAAGCAATATCGTGATCATCAGCACCATCAACGAGACGAATACTCTTCACTTTCGTTCCCATTTTAATTGCCGATGAACTTCCCTTTACTTTAAGATCCTTCATAACAGTCACAGTATCGCCATCGACGAGCACATTGCCGTTGGCATCTTTAACCACTTTCTCTTCTTCAGCTTCCACACTTGCTACTCTCGGCCATTCATGTGCACATTCTGGGCAAACAAACAGTTCTCCATCTTCATAAGTGTACGCTGACTGGCATTTCGGGCAATTTGGACTAGTAGACAATATCATTCTCCCCATTCTTTCTATGTGATTTTTCATTCTCTTGAGCATCAATTTAATGGATACTTTATCAGTAGCTATCTTCGCTATAAGTAGAAGATCTATTCACCTTCCTCATAACAAAAAACATGCTACGCCTGTTATAGCATAACATGTTTTCTCTACCTAAAACGAACTACGCTTTATTCTCTGTACCAAAGTCTTTTACTTTGCCAATCACAGTTTGCTTGATTGCGTTACGCAAAGGTGTAAGATATTTTCTTGGATCATAAGCTTCTGCATCCTTCGCAAGGAATTCACGAACCGCTTTTGTTCCTTCGATTTGATTTTCAGTGTTCACATTGATTTTTGCAGTACCAAGTGAAATTGATTTTTTAATTTGATCAAGGGGAATGCCGCTTCCGCCATGAAGAACAAGTGGTAATCCAAGTTCTTTCCCGATTTGCTCCATTTCAGCAAAGCCTAGTTTCGGCTCACCTTTATATGGTCCGTGTACAGATCCTAGTGCTGGTGCTAGACAGTCAATGCCTGTTTTTTCCACTAGTTCTTTACATTCTTTTGGATTTGCATAGATGATATCGCCAGACACATCATCCTCTTGTCCGCCTACTGTACCAAGTTCAGCTTCAACAGACACATTACGTGCATGTGCATAGTCAACAACTTTCTTAGTAATTTCGATGTTTTCAGCAAATGCGTGATGTGAAGCGTCGATCATAACTGAAGTAAATCCAGCATCAATTGCTTCCTTACATTTTTCAAAACTTGAACCATGATCAAGGTGAACTGCAACTGGAACGGTAATTTTGTACTCATCCATTAATGCCTTTGTCATCTCAACACATAGCTTGAATCCGCCCATATAACGAGCAGCACCCTCAGAAACACCAAGGATAACTGGTGATTTTGTCTCTTCAGCAGCTTGCAAAATCCCTTGAGTCCACTCAAGGTTGTTAATATTGTACTGCCCTACTGCATACTTGCCTTCTTTTGCTTTAATTAGCATATCTTTCATTGAAACTAACGGCATAGAAAATCCTCCTCTTTTTTAACATCATCTATAGGATAACAAATTTTTGCTGTTTCAACCAATGAGTTTTTAAAATTTATTAACATTTTCTCTTTTTTTCTGATAAAATTCGCCTCAAAGCCACTTTTTTCTCCTCAGAATTAAATAAATCACAAGCGTTACGAGAAACATCACACCCAAAACAACAAAATAGCCATATTGCCATTTCAGTTCAGGCATATTGACAAAATTCATCCCGTAAATGCCAGTAATCACAGTCAGCGGACCAAAAAAGATTGTCAAAATCGTTAGTTTGTTGACAGACTCATTTGTTTTCATCGATAACCGGCTATCATAAGATCCTAGCAGCCGATTGCTGAAATCATAGAGATTCTCCGTAAAACCATAGAGCTTGCGGAAGCGATTATTCGTATCCCGCAATAAGGACAAGCCTGCATCCGTGAGAATCTCATTCTCATTGACCAGAATCTCCTCACTAACATAAGTGGTTAACCGCAGATGCTTTCGAATTGTATAAGCCACTTTCCTGAGATCATTGATCTTGCTAAACTGCTCCTGATTGACATAGAGAATCACATCTTCTTGCAACAATTCCAACTGGTCCTCAAATGCCTCCATACAAATAGTTGAAAACAGAATTAATTTATGTAGCACCTCGTACAATAATCGGTTGATATCTGCATCCTTTAAGAGCGCCTGCTCCAAAAATGATTCAAGCTCTGCAATATTCTCATTTTCCTGATCCGGCAAGACAATCACGAGATACTGCTTGGAAACAAACAAATCAACTTCCCACGAATGCAATTTTCCATGTGGGTGCATCTCGTTAACGACCAGCCCAATAAATTCATATTCTGCACGGTTACTATGGCGCACATCACAAATCGAGTCCGTACACTCATTGATGAAAATATCATCAAAATGACATCTAGGCTGCAATTTATCTAAATCACTAGGCCTGCAAATTACACAAAAATCACGTAACAGACTTGGCTTAGCCAATTGCTCCTCGTTAACAAAGCATTTACTGCCAAAATCAAAAATTTTCATTGGTTTTCCCCTACCTCATCTTCTCATTTGTATTTTACACACAAAGCGATGTAAAAATCCAACAACAGAAAAACAATGATAATAGAAAAAATTTTCATGAAGGGTAGAATCTAAAAAAGAACTTACGCAAAAATGGATGCGAATAATTTATCTGCATCCATTTTTAATTTTTATCAAACTGCACAGCTGCCCCAAGTATTATATTTCCACTAGATTGCACCTAAAACGAAGGGCGATCGCAATCATTCTCGTATTCCTTAACACGGTTTACGGTCCTTATATGGGTCTTTATGCTCTTTACATGGCTTCCAGTGATCAATACATGGATCTTTTTGATCTTCGCATGGCTTCCAGTGATCAATACATGGGTCTTTATGATCTTCGCATGGCTTCCAGTGATCCTTCTTACAATCGTCGCACTGACAATCATCACATACAGGCCAGTGGCGATCTTTACACGGGTTCCAACAGCTATGCTTGAACGGATTCCTATCTTCACAACATTCCTTACGCTTTTTATGCGCCCTGAACGCTTCGAGCTCTTTATGAGCCTGGCGCTCCTTAGGTTCCCTCTTTTCCCTCTTAGCAATTTTCGCTGCGACAACAGGTTTAGCAAGCTCTCCAAACCCATTCCATTCATTATCATTGAGGTACTTTTCTACTTCTTTCTCCCAATCAAGTTCTTCTAATTTCATATTCTTCACCTCCAAGTACTAGTCATAGATGGATGTTAAACTAACAATCGTCAGCGAATAAAGCAAGTAAGCACTACTTTATTCTAGGCTACTTCAAACAAAGAAAACTTTAGTGTTTACATCCTTAAAAAGTGTGGTAATACAGTCACACTTCTAGAATAGAATATGCTTGCCCAAATTAGCAGGGAACGCATAAAAGCGGAACTTTGTTATTAAAAATCAATGCTACTAGGCAGCTATGCCCTAGTCAGGACACTTTCGAATCGATTTACAAACTTGATACAAATGAAAAAAGCAAGAGGGAGAGGGAGAGGTCTTGCAACAATAGTGTTAAAAACTAAAGCAGAGACAAGTTCGACTTAACGCCGGGATTACATTAGGTGGCTAAATTTTTTCAAACCTAGGATATAAGCTTTATATGCCATTGCACGAAGTTTAAGATTGAGCAAAATAATGCCTGTTAGATGATCATATTGAAAAGAGCACGTAGAGTCGTAATACCAGCTAAGTGCTCTTTTTTATCCATTTAAAAGAATTTCAAGTTGGAACCTATGTTTAATTCTCCAATGAAGCTTTTACAAAATCATGGAACAATGGGTGCGGACGTTCTGGTCTTGAAATAAATTCAGGGTGAAACTGGCAACCAACGTACCAAGGATGGTCTTGTAATTCGATAATTTCTACTAGGCGATTATCGGGGCTCACGCCAGAGAAGACAAATCCTGCCGCTTCCATTTGCTCACGATAAGCATTGTTAAACTCATAACGATGACGGTGACGCTCTTGAATGACATCCTTGCCATACGCAAGTTTCGCCTTAGAGCCTTCTTTCAGCTGACATGGATAGAGTCCTAAGCGCAATGTTCCACCTAGATCCGTTACGTCATGCTGATCTGGTAAAAGTGAAATAACTGGGTGATTCGTGTTAGGTACTAACTCTTCTGAATGCGCTCCTTCAAGCCCTACAATATGACGAGCATATTCAATAGAGGCAATCTGCATGCCTAAACAAATACCGAAGTAAGGTTTCTTTTGTGTGCGGGCGTACTCAGCAGCAAATATTTTCCCATCAATCCCGCGATCGCCAAACCCACCTGGAACAAGTACACCGTCAACATCATCTAAGTAAGAAGCCACATTCTCCCTTGTTACTTCTTCAGCATGAATCCACTTGAGGTCGATTTCCGTATCTAATGCGTATCCAGCATGACGCAAAGCCTCATAAACAGAAATATAGGCATCCTGTAGTTCTACATATTTGCCAACAAGACCGATTCTGACTTTCTTCGATAGCCCCGTCACACGATCGATCAACTTTTTCCACTCATCCATATTGGCCGGTGGTACATCCAAATGTAAGTGATCACAAGCATACTGATCTAGCCCTTGTGCTTCTAATGCCAATGGCACAGCATAAAGCGTATCATTGTCACAGGCTTCAATTACAGCATTTTTGTCAATATCACAAAATAATGCTAGCTTATCTTTCATTTCCTGTGTGATCGGTGTCTCTGTACGAACCACAACAACATCGGGCTGAATCCCTAGTGAACGTAATTCCTTTACGCTATGTTGCGTTGGTTTCGTTTTCATTTCGCCCGCAGCTTTAATATACGGAATCAAGGTACAGTGAATATACATCACATTCTCACGCCCGATATCACGTTTCACCTGACGAATGGCTTCAAGGAAAGGCAATGATTCGATATCACCAACAGTTCCACCAATTTCAGTAATCACAACATCTACATCATGATGCTTTTCAGCACTAAACAAACGTTCCTTGATTTCATTGGTGATATGAGGAATAACCTGTACCGTTCCACCATTATAATCACCACGGCGTTCTTTTTGTAACACTGACGAATAAATCTTCCCAGTCGTCACGCTTGAATAGACAGATAAATTGACATCAACAAATCGTTCATAATGTCCTAAATCAAGGTCAGTCTCAGCACCATCATCTGTCACAAATACTTCACCATGCTGATAAGGACTCATTGTCCCTGGGTCGACATTGATATATGGATCAAACTTTTGCAGGGTCACTTTCAACCCACGATTTTTTAATAAACGTCCAAGTGATGATGCTGTAATCCCCTTCCCGAGTGATGAAACAACACCGCCTGTTACAAAAATATGCTTTGCCATAAATTTCTCCTTTTTCAATCAGATTTTTTGGATTGCCAACAGAATTGCAGTCAGAAATATGAATCATTCGCCCTAAAGATTGCTAAAAATAAAAAAAGCCCCGTTACAAGTCATGTAAAGGAGCGAATATTTAAGTACTTACCCTTCAATTAAAAAGGGTGCCCGATAAGTATTGTACCGACTGGAATTTCTTTAGTCAATAGCATTTTCTCACAATTACACTAAAAATATTCCATTAGAACAAATTCGGTGTAATGAGTAATTTATATGCTAATCTGACGAGAGATTCAGTATCGCTTAAGTGTGAAAAAGTAATTAGAGTGTGTCTGAAAAAGATTCATGTCAGGATTTTGACAAGCGTTTTTGAATAGCGCGAAGAAAATTTCGGAAATATTGAAGACTTATTTCGACAAAGCTAGTCGGAAACCGCGTCAAAAGCTTTCATAAATCATAAATCTTTTTCAGACACCTTAATGTCTACAAAAAATCAAAAAGATGACCCCTACAATCGCAGAGACCACCAGTTGAATGCTATTTGCACAGATTATTTTTCATCGTTTTTTACTCAGGCTTCACTGATCCCGTAGGAACTTGTTCTATACTGGCCACCTCAGTTTTCTTTCGAGATGGCATGATCCCTTTTAAGAACCAAAACCCGATACAAGCAAGGCCATGAATAATCACGACATCAAGTAAAGTGACCATGGCAAACGTCGAATCGAACGACGAAAATACCTTACTGAAACTTAGCTCCATGAGCACCATATGTCCAAAGAAAATAGTGACAACAGCCATTAGCACACTGCTAAGTAGATACTGCCAATAGCGGCGGTAAACGACGAGTAGCAAGATTGAAATAATGGCACCAGATGCAGGGAATAAGTACTGATCAAAAAACTGTGATGTATACTGCAACTTTTCCTCGTAGTAGTAAAATACTAAGAGAAGTGGTGACAACAAGATTGGATACACTAACTGAATCAATTGATTCTTTTTCATAAAAACGGTCAACTCCACATTTATATCATTTTCTATATATTGAAAATGATACACTAGATTTGTACTTTTGTGTATTTTTTTTCGAAATAGGCTGAAAAAGTGGTCTCAACATTATTGTACACAAATATAACATGTAGATAAATGAACTGGAACCCAAATATTTTGATACAAAAAAGCATAGGCATTTTTCTCGAAGGAGAACACCTATGCTTTCTACTGATCACAAATGACTACATTTCTTCCTCTTCTTCATCCGCCAATTCTTCTTTTTCAATTTCATCAAGTGAAATTTCGAATGGATCTTCTTCCTCTTCTACTTCTACTTCCACTTCATCAAGTTCCGCATCGATGACTTCTTCTAAATCTTCTTCAATATCGTCTTCCTCAAAGTCCTCATCGAAATCATCTTCTTCCTCAACGATTTCCTCGATAAATTCATCAAACT
Source organism: Caryophanales bacterium (assembly GCA_031554185.1). Lineage (GTDB taxonomy): Bacteria > Bacillota > Bacilli > JARBTR01 > JARBTR01 > JAVBKE01. The sequence continues at coordinate 4,348 of JAVBKE010000095.1, read as the reverse complement.
CTTCCTCTTCAATGAGGTCTTCAATAATTTCCTCATCGAGAGCAGCTTTTTTGCTCTTCTTTTTCTTCACTTTAGGTACGACAGCGACTTCCTCATCGATTTGGTCAACCGGGTACCATGATTTCAATCCCCATTTTCCATCGATGCTCATGAAACGACCGTCAACATTGACATCCGTATAATACTGCGAAATACGCTCATCAATTTGTTCTTCTGTTAATCCTTGAATCTTTGTGACCGTTGCAAGCAAATCCTTAAACGCCATTGCTTTGCGCTGATCTCCTAATATTTCATAAGCAATTTCTATAAAAGACATCTCGGAAAAGTGCAATGCTTTCTTTTTACTCAAACTCATTCTCGCGACTTCCTTTCTTATGTACGACAATGTAATTATATTCATAGCTAGACGCCTATTGTCAACATTGTTCTTCTATTTTCTATAAGTTTAGGTAGAATGTCAATTGGTGCGCTACAATTTTTAAGAAATTAATGGTTAAAATCGATGTGATTTTTATCAAAGTAACGGGCAATTATGGAGTAGGGAAAACTGCCAAAGCAAGAATCTCTGCAACATCATACGTCTCAACCTTCTCTTCTTCCTGAACAGCGGCCACGCCATCTGTTAGCATCGTTAAACAATACGGACATCCTGAACTAATCACTGTCGGTGCTACTGCAAGCGCCTGTTCAACCCGTGACACATTCACTCGTTTGCCAACGGTCTCTTCCATCCACATCAGTCCACCACCAGCACCACAGCACATGGCATTTTCGCGATTTCGTTCCATTTCTACAAGTTCCACACCATTAATCGCCTCAAGAATTTGTCGTGGTGCATCGTAGACATTATTATAGCGCCCCAAGTAGCAAGAATCATGATAAGTGATTTTTTCGTTAAGTGTTTTCTTTGGTACAAGTCGACCTTCTTCTAATAGCATAGCCAAAATTTCACTATGATGATACACTTCTGCATGAAATCCGAAGTCAGGATATTCATTTTTAAACACATGAAATGCATGCGGATCAATTGTGATGATCTTTTTGACTTGGTACTTGTTAAATAAGGCAATGTTCTTCTCTGCTAGCTCCTGGAAAAGAAATTCGTTGCCAAGGCGACGGGGAGTGTCGCCGGAACCTTTCTCCTCATTGCCGAGTAGCGCAACTGATACATTTGCTTCTGCTAATAATCGGACAACAGCCTTCGTAATTTTCTGACTGCGTTTATCAAAGGACCCCATTGCGCCAACCCATAACAAATAATCAAAACTTGGATTTTCCTTGACGGTCGGGATTGTCACCTCAAAATCATTCTGCCAATCGGTACGACTTTTACGATTAATGCCCCATGGGTTATCCTGTCTTTCAATATTTTGCATCACACGCTGCGCATGAGAGTCGACAGCGCCCTCTGTCAGCGTTAAATAACGACGCATGTCCAGAATCTTATCCACATGTTCATTACCAACAGGACATTGGTCTTCGCAATTACGGCAAGTTGTACAAGCCCATAGTTCTTCAGCAGTAATGACATCACCGATCAAAGATTCGCTGAACCCACCAACGCCAGCTACAGCTAGCTGATTGCCAGATGTCCCAGCAAATAGCTGGACCGGCACCCATGGCCTTTTCGATGTCATCGCCGCGCCCTTTTTCGTCAAATGATCACGCATCTTTGTAATCAATGCCATTGGCGAAAGTGTTTTCCCTGTTAAATTCGCTGGACAAACATTGGTACATCGACCACATTCCACGCAAGCATACAGGTCTAGCAATTGCAGCTGTGTGAATTCTTCAATCTGACTAACACCAAACGATTCTGTCGTCTCATCTGTTAAATCAAGTGTCTGTAATTTAGGCGTGCCCGTTCTCCGCAAAAAAAGGTTGATCGGCGCAACAATAATATGCGCATGCTTTGATTGAGGGATATAAACAAGGAAGCTGAGTAAACTAAGCAAATGAATCCACCAAAAAATATAGAAAAATGCAAATGCCGTATTCGGATTCATCCATTGCGCGAGCAAACTAATCAGCGAAGCTATCGGCGCAGATAAGCTAGCCGCTTCACCATGGTAAACCATTAGCACACCATTACCTAGAAACGAAGTCAGCATTAATAACGCAATAAAGATTAACACCAAGCCAGCTTTAAAATTTCTTTTCAATCGCGGTAATTTTTCGATGAATCGACGATGAAAAGCACCGTAAACAGCGATTAAAATCAAAAGTGCAACAATCTCTTCTGAAAAAGTAAAAATTGGATAGAAGTGTCCAAGTGGCACATGCCCGTCAATATCAATCCCTTTCCAAATGAGGTCAATTGCACCGAACTGGACAAGAATAAAACCATAGAAAAGCGCCAAATGGATCAGACCACTTTTTCGGTCGCGAAGTATTTTCTTTTGACCAAATACAGTGAAGAAGGTACTCTTGATTCGCTCTTTCAGGCTACTGTCTAGCCTAGCTGTCTTTCCAAACTGAATAAAAGCAATACGCGATTTCACTACATAAACGAACAAGTAGACTGCATATACTGTGACAAGTATAGCTAGAACGAGATTGACAAGCGTGCGTGTTTCCACAGGCGAATGCCTCCCTAGTTTTTTCTATTAATATATGCATAGCCATGATAAATAGAAGAACAGCCCTAGGGGCGCTCGAAAATGATGGCAGCTGGCAATCAAAACACGGCAAGATCATTCGCATGAGCACTCGTAAAGCCCAAATGCCATACCTAGCGAAAAAAATCACCACTTTACTAGAAGGATGAAGATACCCATGCTTATTGCTCTCATAATCTGTTTCGTGCTTATTATCTGGTTCCAATATGATTTAAAAATTGCCAAGCGTAAATTGAAATTTAGAACGTATCCACTTCGCTATGGGCAGCCGCAATTTTTTAACGATGGCAACACACTCTTCCCTGCCCTATTCGAGGATATAAAGGCGGCGAACGCGCAAATTGATATTGTTTTCTACATCATCAAGAAAGGTGAGCTGAGTGATGAGCTTCTTCACCTATTGATCGTCAAGGCCAATTCAGGCGTACAAGTTCGGCTCTTATTAGACTGGTTTGGTTGCCTTCGTAATAATCGAAAACTGGTGAAAAAGCTAAAACAAGCCGGTGGTGAAATCCGTTACAGCCATGTTCCAAGTTTCCCGCATCTATTTCTGTCGTTACTCGTTCGCAATCATCAAAAAATAGCTGTTATCGACCACACGCATTGCTATGTCGGCGGCTTTAATATTGGTGATGAGTACATTCATAAAAGCCCAAAGCTAACCCCTTGGAGAGACTATCATTTGAAAATTTCCGGTGATATTGGCGATGACTTTGCTAGAGAATTTGAAGACATGTGGTTTGGGAAAGTGACAAATCCGGATACCAAGCGACTGCAGACTGAGACAACCTTATTTTCACAAGCAGGCTCTTCTGGGGATATTCAACTAATCCCCTACGAGGCAGGCGCTATGGAGAGACAGTTTCTTGCTTACATTGGTAGTGCAAAAACAACAATCCTGATCGGCACACCGTACTTCATCCCAAGTAAAAATATTATGCAAGCACTAGAAGAAGCATTAAGAAGAGGCGTTGCTTTAGAAGTGATTCTTCCTATATTGGAAGATCATTTTTTTGTCAAAGAGGCGGCACTTCCTTATATGAAAAAATTGTTGCCACTGGGCGCTGTTTTTCACCATTTTGAAAATGGCTTTTACCATGCCAAATTTATCGCAATCGATGAGCAATTCATTGAAGTGGGTACGGCTAATTTTAATATGCGTAGCTTTTTCCTCAATGATGAAGCGAACTGCCGTTTCACAAATCCCGCAACCATTGCTGATTTCAAAAAAATGATTGCAATTGATGTCGCTCACTCCAGTAAGATCACATTAGACACAATCACCCATATTTCAATCTGGAAAAAAATCAAAATACCCATTGCCAAGTGGCTAGCACCTTATTTATGAATAGCAAAAACAAGGCTATGGCTGCATATGCCATAACCTTTTGCGCGCGGATGCGCTTAATGAACGAGACCTATTACTGCGCTATTTTTAAAAACTGCTGACGTCCAGGGCATTTGGCTCCACCCATATGCCAAGCGCATCTTTTACAGTGAAGACATAGACCAGTATTTCGTCCTGCTTTGGCATCATTTGGCCACTGGTGGTTAACGAGAATTCCCCGACCAATGTTCACCATGTCTGCACCTGTTTCCATCAGGATCTCTTCAGCCATCTGTGGTGTTGTGATATTATTGGCCACAAATACGGGTACATTCACTGCTGCTTTGATTTGTTTCGTTGCTTAGATATGCGCTTCAAATGGGTAATCATCGGGCTTAAACGG